>CAZIUB010000024.1:0-21251 GCA_964542425.1 uncultured Rhodospirillaceae bacterium
TGACGCCCGAGCCGCGCCCGAATACCGCGATCTCGGCGCAAAAGAGCGCCGATCAAGCCAAATACACACCACGCACAAGCAGAAAAGTCACAAAAATCAGCCTTAAATCTTCAAACTTCAATTTATTCAGAGGCTCCCTAAGTTTGCGGGATCGATGATGTTCCTCGTACCGGCCGTCGCTGATGGCTGATTCGGGCCAATGGACATCGCCGGCCAACGCCAGCGGGTACAATCGTCGAGTAGGATATGCCAACTTTCATCGAAGCATCGGAACATTTCCTGTATCGCGAGCTTTCGAAAGTTGGCATTGGGGGTAATGGGCTATGAAAATGGTGACGCTGAAGAATGGCGCCAAGGTCTCTGCGCTGGGTCTTGGCACCTGGATGATGGGTGAGACCAAGGGCGAGCGCGCGACCGAAGTGAAAGCGCTCACGACCGGGCTCGATCTTGGCGTCACCTTGCTCGACACCGCCGAGATGTATGCCAATGGCGGGGCCGAAGAGGTGGTGGGCGAGGCGATCCGCGGCCGGCGCGACCGCGTCTTCGTGGTCACCAAGGTGGTGCCCGAAAACGCGGGGCGCAAGGACATGGTCAAGTCCTGCGAGGCTTCGTTGCGGCGCCTTGGGACCGATCGCATCGATCTCTATCTGTTGCATTGGCGCGGCGGCGTGCCCCTAGCCGAGACCATGGCCAGTTTCGACGATCTGATGCGGGCGGGCAAGATTCTGGGTTTCGGGGTCTCGAATTTCGACCAGCGCGACCTGCGCCAATGGATGGCACTCAAGGGGGCGGAGCGCACGCTCGCCGATCAGGTCTATTACGCGATCAGCGAGCGCGGTATCGATTTCGACCTCTCGCCCTGGTGTCGGGAACAGGGCATCGCGATCATGGCCTATTGCCCGCTTAGCCGGGGCGCCTTTCCCGATGGCCCGGGGTTCAAACGGGTGATGGCCCGCCACCTGGCGACCGCCGCCCAGATCATGCTGGCCTGGACCATGCGCCAGGACCATCTCATCGCCATCCCGAAATCGAGCCGGCCGGAACGGGTGAAGGAAAACGTGAAGGCGGCGGAAATCACGCTCGATCCCAAGGATCTCGCCGACCTCGATGGGGATTTTCCGCCACCCTCCAAGGCCGAGAAGCTCGCGATGACGTGAATACCGCGCAGTACCCGCCGTCGCTGACAGACGAATCGGGCCAATTGACCCCGGAAGTCGCACGCCGGCTGGTACTATCATTGAGGAAAGTGTGCCAACTTTCGTTGAACTGTGAGTGTGTTTCATCGATCACTCATTCGTGAAAGTTGGCAATGTGGCCAGACGGGCTGACTTGAACCGGGCGCGGCCCTATATTGAACCTTAGCCGTGCGCAAGATTGTGAGGTCGAACCATGTTCCTGTTCAAGCGCAAGAAGGCCGAGTTGTCCGACCCTGCCGAGGTGCTGCCCGGCCGGCCGACCCCCATTCCCTCCCCCGACACCAGCTGGCTGAACGGCCATCGCATCAAGCCGCCTTTTCCGGCGGGAATGGAGACGGCCTTGTTCGGGCTGGGCTGTTTCTGGGGCCCGGAACGCAAGTTCTGGCAAATGCCGGGGGTCTATTCGACCGCCGCCGGCTATGCCGGAGGCAGCACGCCCAATCCGACCTACGCCGAGGTGTGCACCGGCATGACCGGCCACAACGAGGTGGTGCTGGTGGTCTTCGACCCCAAGCAGGTTACCTATGACGGGCTGCTCAAGACCTTTTGGGAGGCCCACGATCCGACCCAGGGCATGCGTCAAGGGAATGATGTGGGGACGCAATATCGCTCCGGAATCTATGTCGCCGGCGAGGCCCAGGCGCACGCGGCCGAAGCCTCGCGCCACGCATTCCAGGAAGGGCTGCGCAGGGCCGGGTTCGGGCGGGTCACCACCGAAATCCAGGAGGCGCCGCCCTTCTATTACGCCGAGGATTACCACCAGCAATATTTGGCGAAGAAGCCGGGTGGCTATTGCGGGCTGGGTGGGACCGGTGTCACCTGCCCGGTCGGGGTCGGTGCCCAGGTCGCGCAATAATCAAAGTCTTTTCAATGCTTTAGAAATTGAGACCGGGCATATGTCCGGTTTAGGGCTTGTCACTCCGGGGGATGTGGCCTAAAAGCCCCGCCCACCGAATGGCGAATGGGGCTCAAAGAGCGGCGACGCCGGATTCCTGAGGCGCCGCGCGTGCTCGTCGCGACAAATGAATTCCTTGGACACCCGCAAGAGGGGCCTGGCTTCACTCGCCCTGGGCGCGATCGGCGTCGTCTATGGCGATATCGGCACGTCGCCGCTTTACGCCGTCAAGGAAACCTTCCACGGCGCCCATCACCTGGCGCCGGACGAGGCCCATGTTCTGGGCGCGCTTTCGCTCATCTTCTGGTCGGTGATGCTGGTGGTCACGGCCAAATACGTGGCCATCATCATGCGCGCCGACAACAAGGGCGAGGGGGGATCGCTCGCACTCCTGGCGCTCACCAGCCGTCTGACGCACGGGACCGTGCTCACCGCCGGGGTGGCGATCCTCGGTATTTTCGCCGCGGCCTTGTTCTATGGCGACAGCATCATCACTCCGGCGATCTCGGTCCTGAGCGCGGTCGAGGGGCTGAAGGTGGTGGCGCCTGGCCTCGGCCCCTTTGTGGTACCGGTAGCCTTGTTCGTGTTGCTGATGCTCTTTGTGCTGCAACGCGAGGGCAGCGCCAGGGTGGGCTATCTGTTCGGCCCGATCATGATGATCTGGTTCGGCGCGATCGCCTCGCTCGGCCTGTGGTGGATTTGGCGGGAGCCCGTAGTGCTGCTGGCGATCAATCCCTATTACGCGTTTCATTTCTTCGTGCTCGACGGTTGGATCGCGTTTCTCGCCTTGGGCTCGGTCGTGCTGGCGGTCACTGGGGCCGAGGCGCTCTATGCCGATATGGGCCATTTCGGCCGCCGGCCGATCCGCGTCGCTTGGTTCACCCTGGTGCTGCCGGCGCTGGTTCTGAATTATTTCGGCCAGGGCGCGCTCATCCTTGGCGACCCCACGAAGATCGACAATCCATTTTACCGCATGGTTCCCGATTGGGGCACGCTGCCGATGGTGATCCTGGCCACGGCCGCCGCCGTCATCGCCTCGCAGGCGGTCATCACCGGCGCCTTTTCCGTCACCAGGCAGGCGATCCAGCTCGGCTACCTGCCGCGGATGGAGATCGTCCACACCTCGGCCAGCGAAATGGGGCAGATCTTCTTGCCGTTCGTGAACTGGGTCCTGGCGTTCCTGGTCGCATCCCTGGTGCTGGGTTTTGGCTCCTCCAGCAATCTGGCTTCGGCCTATGGCATCGCCGTCACCGGCACCATGATCATCGACCTGGCGCTGGTTTCGATCGTCATCGTTCTGGCCTGGCGCTGGCGACCCTGGATCGCGACGACGGTGATCGGCGTGTTCCTGGTGGTCGATCTCGCCTATTTGGGCGCCAACCTCACCAAGGTAGGGCATGGCGGCTGGTTCCCGCTGGCCATGGGCCTGGTCATCTTCGTGCTGCTCACCACCTGGAAGCGGGGGCGCGCGCTGTTGATCGATCGCACCCGGCGCGACACCATCGACCTGATCACCTTCCTGGACGCGCTTTCCAACCGGGTGCACCGGGTGCCGGGCAATTCCGTGTTCCTGACCGCGACCCCCGACAACGCGCCAAGCGCGCTCCTCCATAATTTGAAACACAACAAGGTGCTGCATGAACGGGTGATCGTGCTCTCGGTCAAGTACGAGGACGACGCCACCATCGGCGCCGAGGGTCGTTACGAACTGACCATTCTGCCCAAGAACTTCTATCGCGTGGTGCTGCATTACGGCTTCATGGAGGAAGCCGACATTCCGGCCGCCATCGCCCTCTGCCCGGGACTGGATTTCGATCCCGAGCCGATGATGACCTCGTATTTCCTGAGCCGCCAGACGGTGGTGCCCTCCGCCATCCCCGGCATGGCGATGTGGCGCGAGCATCTGTTCGCCTGGATGTCGCGAAGCTCGACCACGGCCATGGATTTTTTCCGCATTCCAACCAACCGCGTGGTCGAACTGGGGAGCCAGATCGAGATTTGAATGGCGAGCCCGTTCCTGTGTGACACCCAGCTCGCTTGCCACCGCCTCCACCCTTGACCAACTTGTCGGTCCTTGTGCGCCCGACTTTGCTCGGGTAGTGTCGCGAGGAATAAATTGGTATTCGGGCCACGCTCGCGCGCGCAAGAGCCGCAAGGGGATCGAGATTCGGGAAAACCAAATGCGCTTCTCAAGCCTTTCGTTCCTGGCCATTGCCGTCCTGCTGTTATCCCCTGCTCCGGCACAGGCCTATCTGGACCCGGTGACCGGAAGTTTCCTGATTCAAGGCCTGATCGGCCTGATTGCCGCCATTCTCGTGGGCGTCAAGAAGATTCGGCAATGGATCCTGGTAAAGCTGGGATTCCGGAAGCTCGATAAGAAACCCGGCGCCGGCGAAAAATGAATGATTCCGATCCGTGACCCGGGTTCATTCCGAGACCCGTCGGGTTACGTATTCATCGATGAGGATTGTGTCTGGCGAAGCGTGAATCCCGCGGCCGAGGCCCTGTCTCGCGCGATCCTGGCCTCGGGCGCGATCGACCATCTGATGGATCGAGGCGGTTTGATCCCGACCGAAATTCGGCCATTGGTTGAGGCCGAGAAAGAGCGTTTCCGGGGCGCGCGCGGCGAAGTTCCGAATCTCGTCATGAAGCACCCGCGCATTCCCTTCATCAGCTATCCCTATGAATGGACTTTCTCCCAGCTCAAGGACGCGGCGCTGGCGCATCTGGATCTCCAGCTTTTCGCGCTGGAGCGGGGCGTCGTTCTCTCCGACGCCACCCCCTTCAACATGCAGTTCCTTTCCGATCGAATCGTGCACATAGATGTGCTTTCGCTTCAACCCTACGTCGAAGGCCAACCCTGGGCCGGGTATAACCAGTTTTGCCGCCTATTCCTCTTGCCATTGCTGATGGAAGCTTGGCTGGGTGTCGCGTTTCAGCCGCTGCTTCGCGGTCGGATCGACGGCATCGATCTCGCGGAGGCCGCCCGAATTCTGCCCTGGTGGCGGCTTTGGCTCGATTTGAATGGCCTGATGCACGTGGCACTCCACGCGCGTACAATGGGCCGCCGTTTCCGGAGCGCCGGCCATTCCACTTCGCCCCCGCCCACTCTACCGAAGCATCGGTACCAGGCGATCCTGACGGGATTGCGGGACTGGATCGCGAAATTGACTTCCGGGCGCCCGCGCTCCCATCTGTGGGGGGATTACGCGGCGCGCAACACCTATTCCGATGCCATGCGGGAGGCCAAGAAGGCGTTCGTCGGGACATTTGTCGGGCGCTTGCGGGCGCCCATCGTTTGGGACATTGGCGGCAATTCCGGTGATTATTCGGTGGTGGCGCTCGAGGCCGGCGCCAAGCGCGCCATCCTGTTCGACAGCGATCTCGATGCGTTGGAACTGGCCTATGCGCGCCGGCGCGAGCAAAAGCTGGACTTGCTGCCGATCGTGATGGATACCGCCGATCCCAGCCCAAGCATGGGCTGGAACCAGGTCGAGCGCCGCGGATTGAACCAACGAAAATCCGCCGACATGGTGCTTGGGCTGGCGGTGATCCACCACATGGCGATCGGGCGCAATGTGCCGCTGCAAGCAATCGTGGACTGGTTTGTCGAGGCGGCACCTTCCGGAATCATCGAGTTCGTGCCCAAGACCGATCCCATGGTTCGCGAGATGCTGGCACTGCGCAAGGACGTGTTCCATGATTACGACGAGCAGGCCGTTCGCGCCTATCTCGGGCGAAACGCCCGGATCACCGGCGAGCATCGCTTCCCGGAGAACGATCGGCTTCTGATCGGGTACGCCCGCGACCATGGCTAGCTTTCGCCTCCGCGAAGGATTGTGGGACCGTCCGATTGTCGTCCTCACCTTCCTGCTGCCGGCGATCCTCGTGCCGCATCTCCTCGATCTGGGGTACTGGCGCGCCGATTTTGAGATCCTGGCGATCGGCGGTGGCTCCGCTCTCGTCGGCCTCGCCTTGGCGATCGTCGAATGGAGGGCGCCGCGAATCGCCAATTTCATCATCATCATCGCGGTCAATTGGCTGTTCGACGTCTATTTCGATGAAACCGGTCTTGCCGCCGCTGGCGCAATGGCGATCGTGGCCTTTCTCCTCTTGTCGCGTTTTTCCGGCGACATTCGGCGAATGCTCGTCGTCTTCTCGTGTTTCTGGCTGGCCGCCAATCTGCTTGTGCCAGGCAAGCCGCTGTTGGACCCGCCTTTTGCGAAGGCCGCGCCGCTATCGCAAACCCCAGATCTTCCACCCATCGTTCA
This sequence comes from uncultured Rhodospirillaceae bacterium, assembly GCA_964542425.1. Taxonomy (GTDB): domain Bacteria; phylum Pseudomonadota; class Alphaproteobacteria; order Dongiales; family Dongiaceae; genus Dongia_A. The sequence continues at coordinate 6,363 of CAZIUB010000024.1, forward strand.
CATCGTTCTTGACGAGCAGATGTCTCTCGCGGCGCTGCCGGGTACAATACCGCCCGGAAGCCCGGCCCACTCGCTGATCGACGACTACCTCGATCGGGGATTTACCGTTTTCACCCGTGCGATCTCGAGTTCTCCTTGGACGAAACTATCCTTGAGCCAGTTGGTGAGCTTCAGTCTCGATTCTCCCTGGGCCAAGATATCCCTGGCGGAATTGGGAGACTTGGAAGCCAATCCCGATCCAAGGCAGGATTTGTTCACGACATTTGGCGAAGGCATCGCCGGCGTTTCGCGCAATCGATACTTCGAGAAATTGCACGAGCTTGGTTATGCGATTACCACCATCCAGAGCGTCTATCTCAAATTTTGCTCGGTTGCTCGCATTGCCGCCGATGATTGCCACACCTACTTGACTAACGGGCATGGTCATACGACCTCCCTCCTGTCGGCCAGCGCCATGGACAGGCTCGTTCTTGCCCTGGACAGTTTGCGGTTCGACTATCTCAACCGCGGACGAACGGTCCATTCGGTGGTTCTTGCGGTATTGGCGGTAAAGGCGACCGGCGTGGCGCCTTTTCGGGCAAGGCAATCCAGGATCGTCGCGATGCTGTCGATTCTGGATCAGCTGGGGCAGCGCTTGCGAAGCCCGGAGCCCGGCCGCGCGCATTTCGTGCATCTTCTGTTGCCCCACGAGCCCTTTGTTCTCGACGAGGATTGCGCGGTCAAGGACTGGCGCGAATGGGCGGTCAAGGAAATCGGTTGGACGGCGGAGAACGCATATCCCGCCTATTGGGAGCAGGTCAGTTGCACACACAGGCGAATCATGGCGTTGATCGACCAAGTGCAGCGCGAAAAGCATGGCAAGGAAGCAATCTTCATCGTACACGGCGACCATGGATCAAGGATATCGTTCTACAGCATCGGGTCGAGCCTGGCCGAGGATGGACCGGACATGTTGGAAACCTTCCTGGCGATCAAGATGCCGGGGACGGTGGGGGGGCAAGTTTCCGAACCGGTCAATCTGCAGGAAACCTTCGCGCGATCGATCGACGAGTTGATGGGTCGTTTGAAAAATTGATGCACGGACATGTCATCGCAATCGCGTCAACACGCTCGGGGTCTGGCCGCTGGGAATGAAACGGAGCGATCGCCGCCCGGTTCGGCGAGGCCGCGCGTCGACACGATCGAGCGGCAACCGGTCCCTGGGCCCCACGGGCGGCGAGTGACGGCTCATGATTTCGGGCTTGATTCAAGATCATCGATCTTGGGGTCGCGAACTTGAACGGAGGAAACTTGATCGAGCATCGATTCCCGGGTAGCGGTCGCCTCATGATCGGATCTGCCCGCGATCATGGCTAGTTTTCGGCTCCGGGAATGGGTTTGGGACCGCCCGTTCATCGTTCTCGCATTGTTGCTGCCGGCGATCCTCGTGCCGCATCTCCTGGATTTGGGGTACTGGCGGTCCGATCCGGAAACCCTGGCGATCGGCGGTGGCTCCGCCATGATCGGGCTCGCCTTGGCGATCGTCGAATGGAAGGCGCCGCGAGTCGCCAATCTCTTGATCGCGGTCGCGATCTATTGGTTGTTCGACGTCTATTTCGATGACAGGGGTTTGGCCGCCGTTGGCGTAACGGCGGTGGTCGCATTTCTCCTTTGGTCGCGATTTTCCGACGACTTTCGACGAATGATCGTCGTTTTTTCGTGTTTCTGGCTGGCCGCCAATCTATCCATGCCGGTCAAGCCGTTGCTGGAGCCGCCACTTGCGGATGTTCCGCCGCGATCCCGGCACCACGAACTTCCACTCATCGTCCACATCGTTCTCGACGAGCAGATGTCGCCTTTGGCGCTGCCCGATACAATCCCACCCGGGAGCCCCGCCCATTCACTGATCGACGACTATCTTGATCGGGGCTTCACCGTTTTTGCCCGCGCGAATTCGAGTTCTCCCTGGACCAGCCCGTCCTTGAGCCAATTGGTCAGTTTCAAGCTCGACTCCTCGTCGGCCAAGCTATCCTTGAGTCGATTGCGCGCCATCGAAGCCGACCCAAACTCGACGCAGGATCTGTTCGCGATGACTGTTCCTGGTTCGGCACGGGTCTTGCAAAATCGGTATTTCGAGAAATTGCACGAGCTTGGTTACTCGATCTCGACAATCCAGAGCGAGTACCTCAAGTTTTGCTTGGACAATATTGTCCCGGGCGACGAATGCAGCACCTATATGCCCGGCGGCCACGGCCACACCTTGTCCCTGCTGTCGACCAGTTTCACAAACAGGTTGGCATTCGCGCTTGACAGTTTGCGCGATGATTATCGCCGCAAATTCGTCAAGGCCCATTCGGTGCTGCTGTACCGGTTGGCGACGGAGATTACCGGATTTGTGCCCTATCGGGGCGTGCTATCCAGGCCGATCGCGATGCTGGCGATTCTGGACCGGCTCGAACAGCGATTGCGCGACCCGGAGCCGGGGCGAGCGTATTTCGCGCATATCATGTTGCCTCACTCGCCATATGTTTTCGACCAATATTGCGCGCTGAAGGACTGGCGCAATTGGGCCGCCGCCGATTTTTTTGGCCCGGGATGGGGCGGCGTGAACCCGCACCCCGCGTTTTGGGAACAGGTAGGCTGCACCCATCGGCGAATCTTGGCGATCATTGATCGAGTGCGGCGGACACCGCGCGGTCGAGACGCGATTTTCATGATTCATGGCGACCACGGATCCCGGATCTCGTTCTACGATACGGCGACGAGGGACCGATTGGATGGCGCGGACATGCTCGCAACCTTCCTGGCGGTCAAGATGCCGGGGGCGGAAGGGGGGCGAGTTTCCGAACCGGTCAATCTGCAAGAGGCTTTCGCTCGGTCGATCGATGATTTGGTGGCCCGATTGCGAAAGTAGCCTTCGATGCGCCGAGCGATAGAAATTTGAACTGGGAGCGGCCAAGCCATGGACGGGCCGGTCCCGGCCCTATTGAATGGCGCGGTTTGGCGCGTGGCCTTGGCCTTGATTTGAGATGGTTGCCGACGGGGAGGCCGACTTGAGCGGTGGGGATTTGGGCGAAGATCGATTCGCGAAGCATGGTCGGCCTGCCATTGTGATTATTCGCGAAGGATTGTGGGACCACCCGATTTTCGTTCTCGCCCTCCTGCTGCCGGCGATTGTCGTGCCGCATCTCCTCGATTTGGGGTACTGGCGGTCCGATCTGGAGACCCTGGCGATCGGAGGTGGCGCGGCTCTTGTCGGCCTGGCGCTGGCGATCGTCGAATGGAAGGCGCCGCGAATCGCCAATTTCATCATCTTGATCGCGGTCTATTGGCTGGTCGACGTCTATTTCGATTGGAGCGGGCTCGCCGCCGCCGGGTTCGCATTGATCGTCTTGATCTGCCTGGCTTCGCCATACCGCGACGACGTTCGGCGCATGATCGTCGTCTTTTCTTGTTTCTGGCTGATTGCCGGTCTAGCCACGCCAATGAAATCCTCGCTGGAACCACCACTCGCGAAGGTTGCGCCGCATTCCCGGAACCAGGAACTGCCGCCCATCGTTCACATCGTTCTCGACGAGCAAATGTCCCCCGCTTCGCTGCCCGATTCGATACCACCCGGGAGCCCGGCGCACTCGATGATTGACGACTATCGCGATCGGGGCTTCACTGTTTTTGCCCGGGCGGTTTCAAATTCTCCTTGGACAATGTTGTCCCTGAGCCAGTTGGTGAGTTTCAAGCTCGACTCTCCCTGGGCAAGGATTCCCTGGCGCCAATTGATTGACCTCATGGGCAATCCGGACCCGGCGCAAGACTTGTTCCTGACAATCGGCCCGGATTCCGGGCAGGTCTTGCACAACCGGTATTTCGAAGGATTGCACGGGCTCGGCTACTCGATTTCGATAATCCAGAGCAGGCACCTCGACTTTTGCATGCCGAATCGTATTGCCAGCGATGAATGCCACACCTATTTGACGTACGAACACGGTCACGCGATGTCCGGTTATCCAGTCTCGACCGCGGATAGGCTGGCACTGGCGCTCGATACCTTGAGCACGGACTACGACCATAGCGACAGGATCCGTTCCGTGACGCTGTATCGGCTGGCGGCGAAATTGGCGGGAAAATCGTTTAACAGCGCACCACCAGCCAGGACCGTCGCGATGCTGGCGATTCTGGATCAGTTGAAGCATCGGCTGGGGAACCCGGAACCGGGTCGGGCCTATTTCGTCCACCTCTTGCTGCCGCATGCGCCGTTTGTATTCGACGAAAACTGCACGATCAAGGACCGACGCGAATGGCCCAATCCGCTCTTGAAGAAATGGGACACCGAGAATACCTATCGCGCGTATTGGGATCAGGTAAGTTGCACGCACGCCCGGGTCATGGACATCATCGATCGAGCGCAGGAGACCCGGCCAGGCCGGGAAGCAATCTTCATTATTCATGGCGACCACGGATCGAGGATCTGGTTCCACCGGACCAAATCGCAGCGTACGGAGAATCAACCGGAAATGCTGGAGACCTTCCTGGCGGTGAAGATGCCGGGGATGGAGGCACGCGAGGTTACTGATCCGGTCAATCTGCAGGAAACCTTCGCGCGACTGATTGATGATTTGGTCGGCCGATTGCAGAGGCAATAGCGGGGATAGACCGCGATCGGCTGGGTTCGGGACGGGCCGGGACCCTTGGCCGGCGCCACCCGGCCGATCCCGATTGAGCGGGCCGGCGCCCGCCTCTATGATCGTTGGGTACTTCCCCGCTGGGACCCAGCCATGAACCCGAAACCCGCCTTGCCCGCGAAAGAGGCTCCCTTGCCCGATCAGCCCCGCCACGGGCTTTCCGCGCGCTGGTATTGGGATCCCGCGATCCACCAGGCGGAGCGCCGCGCGATCTTCGCCGCCAACTGGCAATTCGTCGGCGCCGAAAGCGAACTATCGGCGCCCGGGCAATATCTGGCGACCGAAATCGCCGGCTATCGCTTCTTCGTCATCCGCGGTCGCGACGGCGCTTTGCGCGGGTTTCACAATGTCTGTCCGCACCGCGCCTCGGTGCTGCTGGACGATGGGCGGGGGACTTGCGATCTGTTGCGCTGCCGCTATCACGGTTGGGTGTTCGATGGCGAGGGCCGCCTCAGGAAGGCGCCGGATTTCGGCGAGGCCGATTGGTTCCACCTGGAGGATCATGGCCTGAAGCCGATCATGGTCGAGGTTTGGCGCGGGCTGGTCTTCGTCTCGCTTAACCCCGATGCGCCGCCGCTCGTGGACGCGCTCGGCGCGTTGCCCCAACTCTTGGCACCCCACCCGATCGAGAACTTTACCAAGACCGACGAAGCCGCGTTCGAGATGGCATCCAACTGGAAAACCTATACCGACAATTTCGTCGAGGGCTACCACGTGCCCGGCATCCACCCCGACTTCAACGCGGTGATCGATTTCTCGCGCTTTGAGGCGACCATCGGGCAAAACGTGGTCATCATGCGGGCGCCGCAAAAGGATGGATCGATCTATGGCGGGCTATGGCTGTGGATCTGGCCCAATTTCACGCTCTCGGTCTATCCGGACGGCATGAATACCTCGCGCATCCTGCCCCAGGGCCCGGATCGCGCGCGGCTTCTGTACAGCTTCCATTTCGCCGATTCCGGCCCCGGTTCCGCCGCGGCCAACCGCCGCACGATCGAGGCCAATTGCGCCATCGTGCGCGAGGATTTCGGCGTATGCGAAAAGGCCCAGGCCAATCTCCGGGCCGGCATTTTCGAGCGCGGCCCCTTGAGCCCGCGCCACGAGCGGGGCGTGGGCTATTTCCACGATCTGGTGCGCCAAGCCCTTCAGCGCGAAGGCGTGAGCGAGGATGGCACCATCGCGCGCGCCCCTTGCCAGAGCGGCAGCAGATAGAGCGCCAGGAACGAGCGATAGCGCGCCGTTTCATCGCCCAGGCCGAAGGCCTTGACCTCGCGCACAGGCCCGGTCACGTGCAGGGTCCCGAACATCCGGTCCCAGATAGCCAGTGTGCCGCCCAAATTCTTGCCGAAATGCCGGGGGTCGATCGAATGGTGGATCTGGTGCTGGGCGGGCGAGATCAGCCATTTCTCGATTCTTGGACCGAAGGAAAGCCAGCACGGCGAATGCCTGAGGGTCGAGCACAGCATGTTGGCCCCGATCCAGAAGCCGTTGGCGCCCAGCAGCGAGAACGGCGTCACCTTCTCGGCGAAGACCCACAGGAACAATCCGTTGGCGAACCCGATCGAGAGCGCCACCCCGGTGCGGAAGAGCAGGAGCGAGAACGGGTGGTGGCGCTCGGCGGTGATGAAATTCAGCACCTCGGCCGAATGATGCACCTTGTGCAGCTCCCACAAGGGCGCCACCCGGTGCTCCAGGAAGTGCAACCCATAGCGCGCGAAATCGTCGACCAGAAACAAGAAAAGGGCGAGCGCCACCGGCGCCCACCATCGCGGATCGGCGCCCAAGGGTGATGCCCAATGGGCAAGCAAGGCTTGGCTCCCCGCCGCCACCTCCTTCCAACCGAGGACGAACGGCGAAAGCACCGCGCCCAGCAGGATCGCGTTCAGCATGACGATGCCGTAATCGTTGATGGCGCTGCGGCTCATCCAGGTGGCGGCGGAAAAAACGCGGAAATCCGCCGCCTCCGGGCACCCTAGGTTGCGGTCGCGCCGCCACAACCACCAGGCGGCGATGAGGGAAGGCGCCATGAACAGCCAAAAGCTGCGCGAGGTGGGGCTCAGCCACAACCTCAGGAAATCGATGGCCCCGGCCATCATCGCGTTGTTCAGGAATTCGGCCAAGCCGGCTTTCCTCCCTCGCTCTATTGCCCTCTCAGGATAACCCCTCCAGCCTGCCGGGCCAAAGGTTAAGAGCGGGTTGCTGGGCTATTGCCGGTCCATCCTGGCGATCGCCTCCATCGCCGGCATCCACGGCAGGGCCGACCGGCACCAGAATTGAACCTTGGGCGGGAGCGAGGCGCGCTGGCGCATGGTGCCCACCCGAAGCGCGTAGTTCTTGGCCCCATCCTCGGTCCCGGTCGAGTAGAGCGAGGTCCCGCATTCCGGGCAGAAGGCCTGCACGCGCCGGCGCCCGCTCTGGGCGGTCTTGACATAGGTCTTGGGCGCGCCCGCGAGCAGCCGGAACTTCTCCTCGGCCACGTAGGCGATGATCCGGAAGGCGGCGCCCGACAAGGTTTGGCAATCGCCGCAATGGCAGATCGCCACCTGTTGCGCGTCGACCTCCGCCTCGTAGGCGATCTGGCCGCAATGGCATGCGCCCTCGACTTTCATGTGGGTGGCTCCTCGTTTCGTCCGCGCGGAACGCGATGATTGCGCCTCAATTTACTTGATCGGCGCGGCCCTGGGGCGGCTATAATTCGCGGGTTGGGTTTCATTCCAGGGGCTGGCCGCGATGGAAGAGGTGCTGACACGCGAATTTGGTTTTGCGCCCTCCCATGACGCGCCGATTGCCTATCTCAGCCGCATCCGGGACTATTACGCCGCCTTGGGCTACGGCCGCGCTTACGAATGGTCGCATTACGCGGAAGTCCCCTTCCGGAAGCTGAAGGTTCCGCTGGCGCGCTGCCGCGTGGCGCTCATCACAACGGCCGCCCCCTATCGGCCGGAAGCCGGCGACCAGGGCCCGGGCGCCCCCTACAACGCCGCGGCCAAGTTCTACCGGGTCTATTCGGGCGACGTGGCCCTGGCCCACGATTTGCGCGTCTCGCATGTGGGGATCGACCGCAAGCATGGTGCGAGCGGGGACATCGGAACCTATTTCCCGCTGGCCGAATTGCGCCTGGCGGCGGCGGCTTCGCGCATCGGCGCGGTGGCGCCGCGGTTCCACGGAATTCCCACCAATCGCAGCCATCGCACGACGCTCCATGTCGATTGCCCGGAAATTCTCGCCCGCTGCCAGGAAGACGGCGCCGATGCCGCGATCCTGGTCCCCAATTGCCCGATCTGCCACCAGAGCGTGAGCCTGGCCGCGCGATTGCTGGAGGCAAACGGCATCGCCACCATCATCATGGGTTGCGCCAAGGACATCGTCGAATACGTAGGCGTGCCGCGCTTGCTGTTCTCCGATTTCCCGCTGGGCTCCGCCGCCGGGCGCCCGAACGACCGGGCATCGCAGGCGGCGATTCTGGAATTCGCGCTTCGGCTCCTCGAATCGGCGCCCGGCCCGCGCACGACCATGCAATCGCCCCTGGTATGGAGCGACAGTCCGGATTGGAAGCTCGATTACCTCGACATCGATCGCTTGGCACCCGACGAGATCGCCCGCCTCCGCGCCGATTTCGACCGCCAGAAGGATGTGGCCAAGACCAGGCGCCGGGAGCAAGGGATCAAGCCCGCCGATGCGATCGGGTGAGGCGGCCGGGCAACGAATCTGAACCATCGCACCCATCCTGTATTCGTTCGTCACGCGCGGGCGCGATCGCCTAGACCTTCTTCATTTCGTCACACGCGGGCTTGACCCCTTGTGTCCACAATTGTGGGCTGGAAATTTACCCTGGACCGGGGTTGACGCATCATTGCTTCACCGCAGGGAGCACTGCATGCCCAAGACCCTGAAGCCCATTCGAACCGAGATCGACTATCGCGCGGCCATGGCGGAACTCAAGCGCCTTTGGGGCGCCAAGGCGGGGACGCCCAGGGGCGACAGGCTTGATGTGCTTACCACGTTGATCGACGCTTACGAGGCCCTTCAGCACCCGATGAATCCGCCCGATCCGGTCGCGGCCATCAAGTTCCGCATGGAACAGATGGGCCTCACCCGCAAGGATCTAGAGGATATCATTGGCACGCGGACCCGCATCGCCGAGGGGCTGAACCGCAAGCGCGGCCTCTCGATCGGCATGATCCGGCGCCTTCACGAGAAGCTCGGTATTTCGGCGGAGGTGCTGATCCGATCGAGCCGAAAGAAAGTGGCGTGAAAGTTCAATTCCTCCCGCTCAGCAGCCCCCTGGCGATCACCTGGGCCTGGATTTCGGCGGCACCCTCGAACACGTTCAAAATGCGCGCGTCGACGAGCACGCGGCTCACCGGGAATTCCATTGCGTAACCGTTGCCGCCGTGGATTTGCACGGCGTTGTCGGCGTTGGCCCAGGCCACGCGCGCGGCCAAGAGCTTGGCCATCCCGGCCGGGATGTCGCAGCGCCTTAGGCTGTCCTTCTCGCGCGCGGCGAAATAGGTCAACTGCCGCGCCATCATGGTCTCGACCGCCATCCACGCCAATTTCCCGTGCACGCGCGGGAATTCATAAATCGGCCTGCCGAATTGCTTGCGCTGGCGGGCGTAAGACAATCCCAATTCCAGGGCCGATTGCGCGACACCCACCGCCCGCGCGGCCGTCTGGATGCGGGCCGATTCGAAGGTCGCCATCAATTGCTTGAAGCCCTCGCCCTCGCGCCCGCCCAGGAGACTTCCGGCCGGCACCTCGAAGCCGTCGAAACCGATCTCGTATTCCTTCATGCCGCGATAGCCGAGCACCTTGATCTCGCTTCCCTCCATGCCGGGGGCGGGGAAGGGCTGGGCATCGGTGCCGCGCGGCTTTTCCGCCAGGAACATGGAGAGGCCGCGATAATCGTGTGTGCCGGGATCGGTGCGCGCCAAGAGCGTCATCATGTCGGCGCGGGCTCCGTGCGTGATCCAGGTCTTGGCACCCCTGATGCGATAGGTGTCGCCCTCCAGAATCGCGCGGGTCTTGAGCGCGCCCAGATCCGAGCCGGTGTCGGGCTCGGTGAAGACCGCGGTCGGCAGGCATTCACCCGAGGCCAAGAGCGGCAGCCAATGCCGTTGCTGTTCTTGCGTGCCGGCGAGCCGAATGAGTTCGGCGGCGATCTCCGAGCGCGTGCCCAAGGAACCCAGGCCGATATAGCCCCGGGACAATTCCTCGGTCACCACGCACATGGCGAGCTTGCCGAGGCCAGCGCCGCCGAATTCCTCGGGGATGGTCAAGCCGAAGACCCCCATTCCAGCCAGCGCCTCGATCACGGCCAATGGAATGAGTTCGTCCTTCAGATGCCAAAGGTGCGCCGCCTCGCGATGCTCCTCGGCGAAGCGGCGGAATTGATCGCGGATCATGGCAAGCGCCTCGTCACCGAGGCCGGAATCGCCGAAATCGCCCTCCTCGATCAGGCGGGCAAGCCGGGTACGCGCCTCGGCGCCGCTTCCTGCGCGCAAGGTGTGTGTCGCGGCGGCGAAGGCGGCGATGTCGTCCTCGCCCAGATCGAGATCGGCGGGCCTTGCCATCTCGCTTTGGCTCATCGGAATGCCGCCGAGGATCTGCGCCGAGTATTCGCCAAAGCCGATGCCGAGGATGAGCGCGTGAAGCTCGTCCATCTTGGCCGCTTCCACCAGGCCTTGCGCCCAATCCAGCGTCGCCTTCAAGGCCGCGACATAGGCGGCGAGAAAGGCAAACCCGTGCGCCGCGTGCTGGTGTCGGTCCAGGAGCGCTGCGTCAACCTGCCCGCCCGGCGCCAGTCGCTTCGCGAGCGCGCCTTGCGCGCGCGCAAGCAACGTCTCGGCCGCGCCCAGCGCCGCATGGCACGAGGCAAGAGTATCGCCGGATTTCATCGGATCGGCGCGATCGTTTCCGCGTCCATCCTAGGACCCGCCGTCGCGGACGGACGATTCTGCAAACTGACCCTGGTAGTGCAATCCGGCGGGTACTAACGATGGGTAAAGTGTGCCGACTTTCGTGGGACAACGAGCGTGGTTCATGGATCACATTTTTTCGAAAGTTGGCACTGGCCGCGCATCGTCCCCGCCGCTCACCCCTCGATCACATCCTCGAGCGTGCGCCGGCCCGGCCGCTTGGCCTGGATCAGCACCGCCATGTTGCCGGGCTTGTGCTGGTTCTTCCACATCTTGGTGTGGGCCAAGGGGATGTCGTGCCAGCCGAAGACCTCGGACATGCAGGGATCGATCCGGCGCTCGACCACCAATTGGTTGGCTTGGCTCGCCTGCAATAGGTTCGCGAAATGGCTGCCTTGGATCCGCTTCTGGCGCATCCACACGAAGCGCGCGTCCATGGTCAGGTTGTAGCCCGTGGTGCCGGCGCAGAACACCACCATGCCGCCGCGCTTGACCACGAAGCACGAGACCGGGAAGGTTGCCTCGCCCGGATGCTCGAACACGAAATCGACGTCCACGCCCTTGCCGGTATTGCTCCAGATCGCCTTGCCGAATTCGCGCACGCGCTTCATGTATTCCGCGTAGCCCGCCGCATCGTTCAAATCGGGAAGCGGACCCCAGCAATCGAATTCCTTGCGGTTGATGACGCCCTTGGCGCCGAGGCTCATCACGAAGTCGCGCTTGGCTTCATCCGAGATGACCCCGATCGCGTTGGCACCCGCCGTCGCGATCAATTGCACCGCCATCGAACCCAACCCGCCCGAGGCGCCCCAGACCAGCACGTTGTGGCCCGGCCGCAAGATATGCGGCCGATGGCCGAACAACATGCGATAGGCGGTGGCGAGTGTGAGCGTATAGCAAGCGCTTTCCTCCCAGGTCAGATGGCGCGGGCGCTGCATCAACTGGCGCGCCTGCACCTTGCAGAACTGGGCGAAGGAACCGTCCGGCGTCTCGTAGCCCCAGATCCGCTGCGAGGGCGAGAACATCGGGTCGCCGCCATTGCATTCCTCGTCGTCGCCATCGTCCTGGTTGCAATGCACGACAACCTCGTCGCCGACTTTCCAGCGCTTGACCCTGGAGCCCACCCTCCAGACGATGCCGGATGCATCGGATCCCGCGATGTGGAACGGCGCCTTGTGCACATCGAAGGGCGAGATCGGCTTCCCTAATCCGGCCCAGACGCCGTTGTAATTGACGCCCGCCGCCATCACCAGTACCACGACCTCGTCGGATTCCGGTTGGGGCGTGGGGACAATTTCGATTTGCATGGATTGCTCGGGCGGGCCGTGGCGCTCGCGCCGGATCACCCAGGCATGCATTTTCGAAGGCACATGGCCCAGCGGCGGAAATTCGCCCACCTCATAGAGGTCCCTGGGGAGGTCCCTCGGAATATCCAGCCCGCTTTGGCGCAACTGGATCACTTCCGCCGCTTCCGACATGCTCCTCACCCCGCAAAACATGATTCCCAACAGCCTGGAAGGATGCCTTCGCAACTGCGATTTTGCAATGCAGAATAGTCATGATCATGCTGGACTTAGGTACAAACATAGCTTTTTCGTACTCAAAACAGTTAATTTTTGTAATTTTATTACAAGTGCCATGCCGTATCGCGAGATGACAACGATCTGGCCCGATGCTTTATTTTTTGCCGCACATCACACCCACCCTCGCCCATTCCTCCTCGGTCATGGCCGCCTCGCCGTCGGCCGGCTGGCGGGTGGCCACGACCCTCTCGGCCAGATCGGGGTGGGTATCGAGGAAATCCGGCAACAAGGATTTGAGGCTGGGATCTTTGGCGATCTGGTCCAGGAACCGGCTCAACCCATCGGCGCGCAAGCCCGCCTCGTTCAGGAGTTCGATCGCGCGGGCGTCGGCCTCGCGCTCGATGTCGCGGGTATAGGTGAGGGCAAGTGCCACCTGCCCGGCGCTTGCCAGCGCGGAATCGCCGAACAACAACGAGATGACCGCGCCCACGCCAAGCTGATGCACCACGCCCCGGATCGGATGGCGCAATTCGGCATGCGCCATTTCGTGCGCCAGCACGCCCGCCAGCATGTCGGCGCTCTCCGCGCGGTCGATCAAGCCCGAGAACAGAACGATCCGCCTGCCCGGAATGGCGAAGGCGTTGGGGATGTCGCCCTTGACGACGATGACGGTCAGCGACTTGCCCTGGAGGCGTGCCGGGCGCAGCCGATCGGCGAGCGCCACCAGCGCCTGCTGGCCGGTTTCCTCGGCGCAAACCCGGCTCGCTCGCACCAAGGCACTTTGCACGACATCGCCGAGGCGATTCTCCCAAGGCTCGGGCATCCAATCGGCAAGCCAGATCGCCGCCCGCCCCCAGGCCAGGTAGAAGGCCAAACAAACCACGATTCCCAAGCCCCCCCAGAGCGCGAAGCCCTTGAGGAGCGCCAGCCGTTCGTGGCGCCGCCATCTTGCGAGTGCCGGAAACCGCTCCTGGATCGCGATCTTGTCGGCGCCTTCCGCCACGTGCAGGCGTGCACCCTGATCGGGATCGAGGCGGAGCGTGAGGGCTTGGTTGACGGCGTTCTCGCCCACCACCCGCATTGCCGCGATCGACCACATTGCCAGAATGCTTCCATCCTCACCATGGATCGCAAGGCCGCCCTCTTGCGCGCGCAGGGTCACGATTCTCTGGGCGGCGCTGTGCCCGTCGAAAAACAGATGCTCGGACATCAGAAAAATCCAGGATCGAAGACTTCGAGCAGCCCCTCACCGGTCCGGGGCCGGACCAGCTTGCCCTGGCGAAGCCTTTCGGTATCGATCACGCCATGAATTTCCAGGCGCTGGGCGAAGAATTTCAGGCTGCGATGCGCCGCGACCGGCAGTCCCAGGCCGAAGGTGAAAATCACCCAGGCAATATTGCCGATCCACAAGGCCATGTAATTTCCCGCCCCGACCCGGCTCTTGAACCGAAGACCGGTAAATCCGAGGCCTGCCGCCAACTCGCGAAAAAAAGCCGCAGCATAGGGAGCAAACGCGATCGTGGCGACCACGGCAATTCCGAAAAAGAACGCGAAAATCGCCAGGACCAGGTGAATGGCCATGGTCGCGGTCTCTTCCAAGGTCACGTCGGGCGAACGCGACTCTTCTTGTGCGGCCGTCACTTCAAGAAAAACGTCAAACGAGCCCCCGGCCATTGCCCAGAACGCGATCAGTCCAACCAACACGCCCAGCCCCATGATCGCAAGAAAGATTCCCAGCAGATAGGAGGGCATGAGCGGACCGGCACGCCCGTGCAAGGTTGTCTGCCCGTCGCCGAAATAGGAATTGTTGAAACGGTCCTCGGTCAGGCGCATCGAGGTCCAGGGCCCGCACAGGGTCAAGGTGATCATGTTCAGGAGCGCGAAAAGGGTCGCCTTCCCGCCATAGCTCCACGCCGATCCGGTCATGCCGCCGCGGATCCCGCGCCACAGGGTTCGGGTCAGGCGATAGCGCTGTGCCGCGTATTGGGCGACGAAGGTGATATAGAGGATGAATCCTATCAACAGCAATTGCACGCCTACCCCAACGACATCGCCCAAGGCGACGCCGAGGATGACCAACGCAATATAGAACACCAGATAGAACCCCATGACGATCAGGAAGCCCTTGAACAGCTCGCCACCGGTCCCGGTGTATTCGAAGGCGTGGCCCTGCAGCGACATCGACGACCAGATGTAGCGGCGCAGATTGGTCTTGCCCCAGAACCGGTAGATCGAGAGCGTGACGATGCCGAGCGCCAGATTGATGAGGAAAATGCGATAGAGTTCCGACAGCCGCCCGCCATAGACGAATTGCTGGATAGGCGCGGCGGCGCCCGGCGCGGGTTTTTCTTCCATCATCCCTCCATCGCCTCCCTCTTGGTTTTATGCTTTACCTGTTCGCGGGCGATCAGGGACTGGTATTGCGGGTGATCGCGCAGGGGATTCATGTCCGCGTCCTGCGCCATCCAATTCAACAGTGCCGTTGGCAATTTGGGCACGCAATGCTCCAGCGTGTCGATCGCCCTTTCGGTCTCGCCAATCGTGGCCAAAAAACACGCGACATTATAATGGCTGTTGTAATCCTCCGGATCGATCGTGATCGCGCGACCCGCCCATTCAAGAGCCCGTTCCTTGTCGCCGACATAGTAGAGGCCACCTCTAAAAACCCGGTATTTTGAGCGGAGTTTTGCGGCGGCGATGGGATGAGGTTGTTTTTGACAGGGGTTCTTCCGCCATTTTCTATTTTTTTATGCGGCGTGCAACCGCTTTTTCCCGCTTCCGGCGCTATGC
>CAZIUB010000025.1:0-25259 GCA_964542425.1 uncultured Rhodospirillaceae bacterium
ATCCTGGCTGGTTCGCCATCGGCGACTCCTTTGCTGCTGGAATCACTGAATCAGAAATCTATCCCGCGGAACAGGGGGTTTTTAGAGGTGGCCTTGAATCAGAATGACAAATCAAGTGCAAGCGATTAAATCAGAGGCTCCTTAGTAACATGTGGCCCGACTTTCGTGAAACTATGGGCGCGGCTCATGTATCGAACTTCTTCGAAAGTCGGTACTGGGTTGGCAGGTCGATTTGGCGACCCATGACCAGGACTGTACCTGCCGTCGCTGATGGATGGTTCGAGCCAAATGATCTCGCCCCTTTCCGCCGCCGGGTATTATCATTTGGTAACATGTGGCCCGACTTTCGTGGAAGTGCGGGCGTGTTTCATGTATCACGCACTTCCGAGAGTTGGCACTAGGCGATCTGTTGCACGACAAGGATTACATGGAACTGGCCTTTCGCCAGGCCGAGGCGGCCGCGCTACGCGACGAAGTGCCGGTCGGCGCCATTCTCGTCGATTCGGCGACTGGGCAGGTGTTGGCGGCCGATCACAATCGGGTCGAGGAATTGCACGACCCGACCGCGCACGCGGAAATGCTGGTGATCCGCGCGGTCGCGACCGGACGCAAGGAGAAACGCCTGCCGCTCACCGATCTTTACGTCACCCTGGAGCCCTGCCCGATGTGCGCGGCCGCGATCTCGTTTGCACGATTGCGACGGTTGGTTTTCGCGGCCAGCGATCCCAAGGGTGGCGGGGTCGAGCATGGGGCGAGGGTGTTCTCGCATCCCACCTGCCATCACCGACCCGAAATCCTCGGTGGGCTCGATGAATCGCGCGGCGCCGGTCTGCTCAAGGCATTCTTTCGAGCCAAAAGGGAATAGGGGGCCCTGTTTTCGCGGATACGCGGTTCGGGCCGATGCTACTCGATCAGCGAAGTCAGATCGCGGACGCGGAACGGCTTTTGCAGGTGACCGCGCACCTTGATTCCGCCCTGCTCGGCGATCAGGATCGCCACCTTGCTGTAAACCGAATCAAAGCCGCTCATGAAAATCAATTCCGGCTTGTGCGCCAATCGGCCGAGCCAACGCGCGAATTCCATGCCATCGAACTTGGGCATCACCATGTCGGTGACGACGATGTCGAACTCAGTGGCGCCGGCCAGAGCCATGGCCTCGGCGCTGTCGACGCAGACCTTGACCTCATGGCCCGCGCCTTCGGCCACGTCGCGCACGAATTCGCCGATCGCGATCTCGTCGTCAATCACCAGAATGCGCGCCATTGATCCAGTACCCGCCGTCGTGAGACTGGTTGATTCAAGCCAAATGACCCCGCCAGTACACGCCGGCGGGTAATCTCATACTGTAACATGCGGCCCGACTTTCGTGGAACCACGGGCGCGTATCATGGGTCACGCTTCTACGAAAGTTGGCACCAGTCCCGCGCCTGAATTTCGCGACCGATCGGTCGGATTGCCGCGTCATTGCCGCCCCAGCAAACACAAAAGGAAAGCGCTTTCAACCGCGACGCCCGGGCCTAGCTCTCGCCGCCAGGATCGCCAATTGCCGGGGGCCAAGGCGGGCGCCCAGCCGATCGAGATAAATTCCCAAGGCCGCCAGTTCGCCGGCGGAAAACTCGGCGGTCAAATGGCGCTCCAGGGCGCGCGCGCGGGGCACGATCAGATCGTGGATCCGTCTGCCCTCCGGGGTCAGCTGCAACTGGATCAGCCGCTGGTCGGCACGATGGGGCTCGCGGACCACCAGGCCACCACCGATCAGCCGACCGACCGCGCGGCTCACCTTGGCCTTGTCCATCTGGGTGCGTTCGCAGACCTCGTTGGAGGAAATCGGCGCGAAGCTTCCCAAGACCGCCAGCACCCGCCATTCCGGGATCGAAACGCCGAATTCCTTTTCATAAAGCGTCGCGAAGGCCCGACTGATTCTGTTGGTGGTCACTGACAGGCGATAGGGCAGGAAATCCGAGAGGTGGAACGCCGCCTCGGCCCGCGCGGGCGCGGGCCGATCCGGCGGCGACGGATCGCGCCGCTTTCGACGGCCTAGGATTGCCCGCGCGCCCACGATCAAATGAAGCGGCTGTGATCGACCTCGTCGATCTGGTGCGGAGCCAGGAACTCCTTGGCGTATTTCAAATAGACGCCGCTGGTCAGGAACAGCCGGAACAGATCCGGGTCGATATGCTGGTCGTCGCGGAACCGGGACAGGATGTGAATTGATTCCGAGAGCGTCTTGCCCTTCTTGTAGGGCCGATCGGCGGCGGTCAGCGCCTCGAAAATATCGGCGATGGCCATGATCCGCGACGGCACCGACATCTGGGATCCAGTCAGCCGGCGTGGGTATCCGGTGCCGATCAGCGTCTCGTGATGGGTGCTTGCGTATTCCGGAACCCGGCGCATGTTCCTCGGAAACGGCAACTGGTCCAGCATGACCACGGTCTGGACCATGTGTTCGTTGATCTTGTAGCGTTCTTCCGCGGTGAGCGTGCCGCGATTGACCGAAAGATTGTAGATCTCGCCGAAATTGAACAGGTTCTTCGGCACGTCCATGGCGAAACCATAGCGCGGATCGAATACCTTTTCCTTGCGGTCGCGCGCCACCACTTGTTCCGGCTTGTCGGCGATCAACGGCTCGATCGCCGGCAGGGCCTGGGGCGGGACGGCGGCCAGGCGCGACAATTCGCCGTGCGAGAGCCCGATGCGGTCGTCGAAATGGCGAACCCAATTGCGCTTGCTGATTTCCTTCAGGCGCAGGATGCGCTCCGGCGCCATGGCCTCGCCGCCCACATTGCATTCGGCGATGAAGGCGAAATCCGCGACTAGGCGAGCCTTTTCCGCCTCGAATTCCCCGGTCGCTTCCTCGAGCGGGCGTCCCGCCAATTGCTGTTGTAACTTGGCGATTTCCGCGTCGCGCAGCAGCACCTCGAAGCGGGTGCGAATCTCATGCAACCGATTGTGGATGGTTTCGAGCTTGGTAGCCTTGTCGATGACGAATTCCGGCGTCGTGACCTTGCCGCAATCGTGCAGCCAGGCACCGATCCGGAACTCGCGCCACTCGTCCTCGGTACCGAATTTGAAATCCGCGAAAACACCGTCATTGGCCTCCGAGGCGGCCTCGGCCAGCATGATCGCCAGTTGCGGCACGCGTTCGCAATGGCCGCCGGTATAGGGGCTCTTGGAATCGATGGCACCCGCGATCAACTCGATCAGGGATTCCATCAATTGTTCCTGCTGGTCCTCGAGGATGCGGTTTTGCAGCGTGGTCGCCGCTTGCGCCGCCAGCGCCTCGACGTAGCGTTGGGTGTCGTGGGAAAAGGCGACGATATCCTGGGCGCCGGGTGCGCGCGCGTTCACCAATTGGAAGGCGCCGATGATCTCGCCGCCACGCGGTTTCAAAGGAACCGTCAGGAACGACTTGGAATGATAGCCGCTGCGCTCATCGAAGGCGCGCATGCCGGAAAAGTCGAACTGGTCGGCGGCGTAGGCGTCCTCGATGTTGATGGTGCGCTGTTGGTGGACGGCATAGCTGACCACGTTGTTCAGATTCTTCGAACCGTCCGCCCGATGCAGCGGCACCGGGGGAAAATCGGATTCACCGCCGGTCGTGGCGTTCCAGGCGATCTTGAGCGTGTCATTGTGGATGATCTGGAACTTCAGCTGCTCGTCCTCGGTCCGCAGATAGAGCGTCCCGCCATCGGCATTGGTCAATTCCTTGGCTGCGAGCAGGATGGTCTCCATCAAATGGAGGGTGTCGCGCTCGGCGGAGATCCGGATGCCAAGCTCGATGATCCGTTCCAGCTTGCGCGTGGTCATTTCCAGATCGGTCGCGTCTTGCTTGCTCTTGTCGGACATTCACTTTCCCCTTCCGCGTTCCAGCTACCGGCTGATATTGGGCCGAGCTTGCCATTTCGGACAAGCGGCGTGAGCCCGCGGGTGCCCGGGCGGCAATGGCCAACTTCGTGACGCTTCCCAGTAAGTTCTTTTTCGAGCGTTTCTTGAGGTAGGGTTTTCGTTTGCGAAAATGAAAAGCCAATGATAGGGTCAAGGGCCTCCAAAACCAATCAAATGACGACAAATTGAAACAGAATTCCAACAATTTCAGTACGACACGCCGCGATTTCGCAAATTCAGGTCCAATTGGCGCGAAAGGCCTTCATCCAGGTTCATGGGATGGAAATGACAGAATCCGGTTCGACGAATAGGGTCCACGACGTTCTGGTGATCGGGGGTGGCATCAATGGCGCCGGCATAGCCCGCGACGCCGCCGGCCGCGGCCTTTCGGTGGTCCTGGCCGAGCAGGCCGACCTCGCTAGCGCCACCTCCTCGGCCAGCACCAAGTTGATCCATGGCGGATTGCGCTATCTCGAATATTACGAATTTCGCCTGGTGCGCGAGGCGTTGCGCGAGCGCGAGGTTCTGCTTGCCAACGCCCCGCACATCGTCCGGCCGATGCGCTTCGTGCTACCCCATGACCGCAATCTGCGACCGGCCTGGATGATCCAGATCGGCATGATGTTCTATGACCACCTGGGCGGCAGGCGAAAACTGCCGGGGTCGCGCCGGGTCGATCTCGATGCCACCGGTCTGCGCTCCGGGTTGCGCCCGGAATTCCGCATCGGCTTCGAGTATTCCGATTGCTGGGTCGACGATGCCCGAATGGTGGCGCTGAACGCGATCGACGCCAGTGAGCGCGGCGCCGAAGTCCTGACCCGGACGCGATGCGTGTCGGCCAGGCGCGAAGCCGGGTGCTGGGTGGCGGATCTGCGCGGCGATGGCGGCCACCACCGGCGCATCGCCGCCAAGGCCTTGGTCAACGCTACCGGTCCCTGGGTGGCGCAATTCATCGAGCAAGTGCTGGGCCAGAATCCGGCCAGCCGGCCGCGCCTGGTCAAGGGCAGCCACATCGTCATTCCCAGGCTC
Organism: uncultured Rhodospirillaceae bacterium; assembly: GCA_964542425.1. Classification (GTDB taxonomy): domain Bacteria; phylum Pseudomonadota; class Alphaproteobacteria; order Dongiales; family Dongiaceae; genus Dongia_A. The sequence goes on from CAZIUB010000025.1 coordinate 4,915, forward strand.
TACGACGGCGACCACGCCTTCATCCTGCAGAATGTCGACCGGCGCATCGTCTTTGCCATCCCCTACGAACGCGATTTCACGCTGGTCGGCACGACCGACATTGCCTTCGATGGCGACCCGGCGAAAGTGGCCATCGACGCGAACGAAATCCGGTACCTGCGCGCGGTCATCGAGCGTCATTTCGATCGCCGGATCGCGCCCGAGGACGTGGTCTGGCACTATGCCGGCGTGCGGCCGCTGTTTGACGACGATGCCTCGGCCGATCCCTCGGTCGTGACCAGGGATTATGTGCTCGATCTCGCCGATGAAGGGGGTGCCACACCGCTGCTTAACATTTTCGGTGGCAAGATCACCACCTATCGGCGCCTTGCCGAACAGGCGCTCGACAAGCTGGCCCCTTATCTGCCGGGGCAAGGTGGGACTTGGACTTCAGTGGCACCGCTGCCAGGCGGTGATCTGGCGAATGGCGATTTCGACGGTTTCCTGGCGAATGTGGCGAGGCGCTGGAGCTGGCTTCCCAGCGAGACACTTGGCCGCCTCGCTCGCGCCTATGGGACGCGGATCGCCATGGTCCTGGGGGAGGCCAAGAACATCGCCGATCTTGGAGCGTGTCTTGGCGCCGATCTTTACGAGCGCGAATTGGCTTATTTGGCCCAGCATGAATGGGCGAGAAACGCCCCCGACGTGCTGTGGCGCCGTTCCAAGCTCGGCTTGCGCGTGGGCCCGGATGCCTCGGCCAGGATCGACGCCTGGTTCTCCTCCCGGATTGCCGAGGTGCCAAAAATCGCCGCCGCCACCGGCGCCTGAACGACCCTCAGGAACTGGGTTGCGGGATCGCCTCGGCGCCGATGGTGTAGATCGTCACCGGTTCGCTGCGGCCCTTGACCTGCACCCGGTCCAATCGTCGCGTCGGAAAATCCTTGGCGATGCGCTTGGACGTGGCCTCGCTCACGATGATGATTTCGCCGTAGGTCTTGGACAAGGATTCAAGGCGCGATGCCAAATTGACGGTGTCGCCGAGCGCCGAGTAATCGAAGCGCCGATCCGACCCCATGTTGCCGACCACGGCATCGCCGGTGTTGATGCCGATGCCGATGCCGATGGTTGGCATCTGCCAGCCCTCGTTGGCTGCCTGGCGGCCGAGTTCGCCGTTCAGTTTGTCGATCGCCACGATCATGCGCTTCGCCGCCTCGGCGGCGTGCTTGGCGTGCAGCGGATCGTCCAAAGGCGCGTTCCAGAACGCCATCACGCAATCGCCGATATACTTGTCGATGGTGGCGCCGGTCGCCAGCAATTCGTCGGTCAGTACGGTGAGCGCCCGGTTGATGATGTAGGTGAGGCGCCGGGGCTGATCCTTGAACTGCTCGGAAATGGTGGTGAAGCCACGCAGATCGCAGAACATCACCGTCAATTCCCGGACCTCGCCACCCAGGCGCAGCGAATCCGGATCGCGCGCCAGTTGCTCGACCATCGCCGGGGCGAGGTAATGCCCGAAGGCGTTCATGATGCGCCGGCGCGCCTGGCGCTCGGTTATCGTCCCCAGCACGGCCTGGACGCCGACCGATAGCAGTACCGCGAAGGCGGGATAGCTGGCGCCGGTCCACACCCTGCCATAGCGCAGCGCGAAATAGCCGGCGATCAAAACCGCCGGAATTCCGATCAACAGCGAGGCCAGCGTTCGCCAGGTGGTGAAGCGCCGATTGACGTGACCGAAGGCAAGTGCCACCAGTGCCGCGACCGTCGCCTTCGCCAGATCCGGCAGGCCCTGGATGTAAAGCCCTTCGCGCAGATTCTCGAAGATCGTGGCCTGCACCTCGACGCCGGCGATGGACCTCCCGGTTGCCTGGGTGTGACTGGTGAAGAACCGATCGGGTCCGGATTGATCGCCGATATCGAGGCCCAGACGCAGGCCCACCAGCACGACGCGATCCTTGAACACGCCGGGCGGCAACGAATTCTCCGGGTCCAGCGCCTGGTAATAGGAATAGGTCTGGGGATAGCCTGTGGCCGGGTGCAAATATTGTATCAGCGTATGGCGCCCGATCGCCGCGTCGGGGAAGTTCGCCGGATCGTCGCGGTAGGTCAGCACCCCGGCCAGCGATCCCGCGGCCTTGGGCATACGCCGCAGCACCCCATCGCCGTCCAGAGTCACGTCGGCGTTGCCGGAACCGGCGCCCGCGTCCAACAATGCCGGCAACGGCTCGACCCGGCTCACCTGGCTGATCTGCTCGCTTTCGACCATCGCCTCCATCCCCGCCAGGACCACGTCCGGGCCCATGGCGGCGGCTAAGGCTTGGTCCTGCTTTGGGTCGCCGGGCTCGGAGATGAGAATGTCGAGCGCGATCACCTTGGCACCGGCGCGGCGCAACGCCTCGATCAGTTCCCCGTGCATGCCCCGCGGCCAGGGCCAGGGCATGGCCAGTTCGGAGAAGCTGGGCTGGTCGATGGCGACGATGATCGGCCTGGGCAGCGTCGGAGCGGGCGGATCAAGGGTCGATAGGAAGTCGAACAGCTTCCAGTCGAAGGCGTCTATGACCGGGACGTAGACCAACCCCGCCACCTGCGCGGCCGTGATCCACGATGCCCAGAAGGCGCGCCGAGCGTGATCGGCGGCGCCGGACGCCTCGATTTTTCCGTCAGAAACGGATTTCGCCATTGATGGTGAAAACCCTGCCCGGCGCCGGCACGTCGTGGACGATGTGGTAATCCTCGTCGAAAAGGTTCGAGATCCCGGCCGAAAGCAGGATGTGACGGTCAAACGGCTGCCACGCCACCGCGACATCGGTGGTGGCGAAGCTCGACAGATCGTTACCGTCGAGGTCGCCCTCGCGCGAGCCGATCAGGGTCTCGGTCAGGCTGAACCTGAGGTCAATGGGGCTGACCCAAGTCAGGCCGAAGCGCGCCCGCCAATCGGGAATGAGCGGCAAATCGCCGCCACCCGATTCATTGTCGGAATCGATCCAGCTCCCCTCGGCGAACAGGCCGACCTCCTCCAGGACCCAGGCATTCATCGACAGGGTGAGGATATCGAGATCGCCCTCGGGCACGTCGGGGATGGCGAGGAACACGGCGAGGTCCTGCCAATTGACGCTGTAATCGTCGATTTCCTGGTGCTGATATTCAAGTGCCGTGAAGAAGCGCTCGGTCCATTCCGCGTCCCAACGCACCGAAGTCGTCTTGATCAGGCCGCCATTCTCGGTTGTGGTCGCGGCCGGCGTCAAACCCAGGGTCGCGACCGGGGCCAGCGATCCGGCGATGGGCAGCGTGGTGTCGTGGCGATAGGCGGCGCGCAGCCACTGGTCCTCGGCGAACAGCCAGCTGGCGCCCACACGCGGATCCAGGCGCGCCACGTCATTGCCGGTATCGTCGTCGAAGCGCGACAGGTTAAGGCCGAACTCGAAGGCGAGCCGCGGATCGAAATGCACGATGGCGTCGGTGAACAGGCGCGCGGAACTCCGGTCGTCGTCGTCCCTTGTTTCGAACAAACTTGCTCCGCCAATACTGGCTTCCTGCTGAATGAACCCCTCGTCAACCTGGCCCTCGATTCCATAGCGCAGGGTGACATCCCCCAGGCCCAGGTAATGCGCGAGCGAAGCATACCCGCCCTGCTGTTGGACCTCGGCGTCGAAGACAACGGCGCCGAGCCCGAAATCGCCGAAATCGACCTTGATATCCTGGTCGATTCCGGTCGCACCGGCGAGCGCCAGCAGCACATTGTCGGCGCCGAAGCGATGGCTGTAGCCGACACCCGTCAGATAGGTGTTCGCCTCGCTGTCCTGGGCCCCGGCAAGTTCCGGGTCCACCGGCTGGGCGCGGGGCAGGGAATCCTCGAACGAATCGGCTTGGCCGAAAACGAACAGCCGATTGTTGGCATCGAACTCGGTTCCGAGAAAGACCGCGCCGGTGAAATCCTCGTTGATCACGTTGGTCGCGACTTGGCCATTCGATTCGTAATCGAGCGAGGCGAACAGGCTGACCGGCAAACCTTGGTTGGTGAAGGCGTTGGCGCTGGCGTTGGTAAACCACCCGTCGCTATCGTCGTGGCGCAGATTCCCGCCGGCGCCCAAGACCGGATCGAAGAACGGCTGGCGGATGAGATCGGCGTAGCGCGAGCGCCCGGCGATCGATAGCGGATCGATGGCGAGGCCCTGCAGGATGCTGTTGAAATTGCCGCCATCCTGATCCTGCCCGTTTTCGACCGGAACCGTCACCGGCGCCGAGGCCTGATAGAACTGGCTCGATGAATCGAAGGGATCGAAGGAAAGATCGCCATAGGCCCGTCCCCATTGCTCGAGCGAAAGGTTGCTGAATGCGCTGAACAGATAAGAGCCGGCGCCCCTGGCGGCGGCCAGGGGGCTCGACACCCGCCGCCCTTGGCGCAGGTAGCGCCGGTAGGCCTCGCGGGCGCTGCGGATGGCCTCGCCAGCTTGCGACTCGTTCAACGCGATCACCGTCCTGATCAGCGCGAATTCGGGGTCATTGGGATCAAGCCGGTCGCCGTCCTCCAGCGATTGCATGGCCTGGCCGACCTGGCCGGACTGGTAATAGGCGATCGCCAGCACAACCGAAGACGACGATACCTGCGGATTGGCGGCGATCGAGCCGAGGAGGGTTTCGATTGCCTCTTCCAGCCTGCCCTGTGCCAGCAGCCAGACGCCCTCGACCTGCAGGGCCGCGAAATTCCCGGGATCGAGCTGCCTGGCGATGTCGTTCTCGGCCTTGGCTTCGGCAAGCTTGTTGTGAATCAGCAGGAAGCGCGCGTAATTCGAGTGTGCATGCGAGGCATAGGGATCGAGTGCGATGCTGGTCTTGTGCGCGCGCTCGGCCCCGGGGAAATCCTCCAACTCGTCCAGGACCAGGCCCAAATTGTTCCAGGCATCGGTGTTGCCGGGCGCAATCGCGATCGCCTGCTCCAGTTTCGCACGCGCTGCCCTCAGATCCTTATCGTAATCGGAAAGAATGGCAGCCTCGGTGAAAAGCACGTTCGAATTGCCGGGATCGATGGCGGCAGCCTTGGCAATCGCCTCCCTGGCCTGTGCCTCGTCGCCTAGGAGAATCGCCAACTGGGTGCGCAACACCGGCAGCATCGGTTCCGCCGGATAGAGTGGTTCCGCATCCGCCACGAGTTTGCTGGCACCCAAGAGGTCGCCGGCGACCGCTGCGAACCAGGCCTTGGCCAGGATTTGGTAGGAATCGGCGGGCAGGGCGGCAATTTCTGGCTCCATCGCACGCGCCTCGGCCGCGCGCCCCGAGAGAATGAGGACCAAGTATCGGCCGATCTTGGCCGACAATCGCCGGCGTCCGGAGAGGCCGGCATCGGCCGCCTGGAAAGCCGCCATCGCGCCGGCCCAATCGGAATGCGCTGCCGCGCTGAACGCCTCCAGAAGGGCCATGCGGGAAGCGATTTCGGGCGGATATCCGTCGCGCGGGCCAAGCGGGCGAAGCAAATCGGCCGAGACGCCTTCGCCATCGTAACGCAGGGCCAGCTCGGCCAATTCCACCCGCTCCTCGGCACTCAGCGTTTGGGGATCTTGGCCCAGCAAGGCCTTGCGGCGCTGGCTCCCGTCCGGCCCGCTCAAATCGTTGACCGGCAGCGCGGCGAACAGGTCCGTGGCCTGCAGGTAATAGAGCATTTGCTCGCGTCCGGGCGGGCGGGCGAGCAGGATCTTATTGGGCGCTCGGCCTATCTCGGCGATTGCGGCCTCGCCGGCGGCGACATCGATGGCCCCGAATTGGTTACTGAGATTGACGATGCCGCTGATGACCACCAGCGTGGTGCGCCCGCTCGCCTCGACCGACATCGACCAATCGGTGCCCTTGATGGCGGCGGTCGCCGATGGGGTGGTGACCTCGACGCCCTCGCCACCCTCGACCGCGCGGGCCCAGATCTGGCCCAGACTCAAATCGAGTTGGGCCTGCGTGCCGCCGATCTGGCGGACCACCAGTTCCGAATTGCGATGCACGCGGATCAACGTCTGGTCGACGAAGCGCAACGCCAGCGCCCCATTGGGGCCGGTGCGCAGTTTGTCGCCGGCCAGCAGATCCTGCTCGATCTCGACATTGCGCCAATTGGATTCGGCGATGAACTGGATGGTCTCATCGCCACCGGCGCTGACCACCTCGCCGGCAGGAATGCCGGCGCGCGGCACCGCCGCCAGCACCGCCGCCGCCGGCGCCGCCAGCAGAATTAAGGTGACCAGGCGCAAAGACCAAACGCGGCGCATGATGTAGCCCCCGCCCATTTCGGATCGCCCGTGAACGCCCATTCCCCAGCGACCGCTTCGTCCCCGATCCAAGGTTAGCCTAGGTTGCCGGCGAAGAAAAGCAATCCCCGTCGTGACTTGCACTCCGCTTCCTCGTCTCGGCCAGGCCCCGCACGCTCCATCTGCCACGGGCGGGTACTCGGCTATTTGTCTTCGTCCGGGATCAAGCGCGATCCCTCGTGGTCGCGCTGGAGGCGCCTGGCCAGGATCTGGTCGCGGGCCTTCCCGGCGCCGGTTCGGCCGAAACGAATTCGGTTCTCCTTGGCCTGCTGGCGTGCCTCGGCGCGGCGTTTTTCCTTGCGGGATCTGTTCAAATTCTCGGGATCGGCCATGGTGGGGGTTGGACTTTCCTAGTGGTGTGGTTCCAACATTTGATTCCCAATCATTGTGTTGGAACCACAACACATGCCATTGAATTTGCTAGCGTTCCGGGCCGACATTCCGGGAGCGGAATGTCGGTTGCGGAACACTAGTGCCACTTTCGAATATGCGTGATAGACGAAATGCGACGGCGCTTTCACGAAAGTTGGGCCGCATGTTTTCAAGTAGATAGTACCCGCCGGATTGTGCTGGCGGAGTCAATTGGCTCGAAACAGCCATTCTTGCGACGGCGGGTACTCGGCGCGATCGGCAATAATGTCACGCTACGGTGCCATGTTGTGCTTGCCCTGGATTTTGCGCCAAGGCGATAATGCCGGCAAGCGCGGGCTGCGCGCAATTTAGTGAACGTCAAGATGGATTGGACATGAAGAAATTGGCCGCGATCTTCGGCGCCCTGGTGACCTTGGTCATTGCCGGCGCGCTCATCGCTCCGTTCTTTATCGACCTCAACGATTACAAGCCCGAGATCGCCGAGCAGGCGAAGGCCGCGACCGGCCGCGATTTGGCGATCGACGGCGACATCTCGCTCTCGTTGCTGCCGATGCCCAGGATTAGCGTGGCGGGTGTGCGCTTCGGGAACGCGCCCGGCACGACCCAGCCCGACATGCTTACCCTGCAATCGATCTCGGTCAAAGTGGCGCTGATGCCGCTGCTCTCGGGCGATATCCAGGTCAAGGAAGTCGTCCTGCGCCAACCCAACATTCTGTTGGAAAAGCTGCCGGACGGCACCGGCAATTGGGTCCTGGCAGCGCAAGTCGCGTTGACGGAGAAGACAGAGTCTTCGGGCGGCGGGGGCCTGAATCTGGCGATCGAAAGCGCGGTCGTCGAGGGCGGCACGCTCATTTATCGCGATCCCTCGGCCGGAATCGAGCAGAAGGTCGAGAATATCAATGCGAAGCTGAAGCTGGACAGCCTCGAAGGGCCGTTCGATGCCGATGGCGGCCTGATCTTCATGGGGATCCCCTTGGGGTTCTCGGTGCGGACCGCGCGGATCGACTTGGCGCGGCCGATCACACTGGATGTCGCCTTGAAAGTCAGCGAGGCAGATGCCGATCTGGGTTTCTCCGGTGTGATCGATGCCGCTGCCGCCGGCGATCCGGCAAGCCCGTTTGCCACCGGCAAGATCACGGCCAAGGGTACCAGCCTGGCCAAGCTTCTAGGCGAAATGCCAGGCGGGAGCGCGGATAATTTGCCGCCGCTGGCTGGCGGCGCCTTTTCGCTTGAAGGCAATGTCAAGGCCGGCCGATCTTCGGCCACCATCGAAGACCTCACCGCCAACCTTGGCGATTTGACCGCGAAGGCGGGATTGGTGGCCAATTTCGAGCCTGATCTAGCGTTCCGCGCCAAGGTCGCGATCGGGCGGCTGGATCTCGATCAATTGCTTGGCCCGCCCGCGCCGGCAAGTTCGCCCGCCGCCGCCGGCCTGCCGAGCGGCTTCAGCCTGCCCTCCGGAATCGATATCGCGGCCGATATCGCCGTCCAGCAGATCGCCTATCGCGGCCAGGCAATCGACGACGCGCGGCTTTCCTTCCATCTTGCCGAGGGCCTGCTTCAGATCACCGAGGCGGCGGGCAAGTTGCCGGGCAGTTCCGCGGCCGAGCTCTCGGGCACGCTCTCGGCCGAGGGCGGCCAGCCGAACTTTATCGGCGGGGTCAAGCTGGATTCGGACAATCTGCGCGCACTGATCGAGGCCTTCCAGCCTGGCGTGCTGGCCTCGATTCCCGCCGATCGGTTGCGCCTTCTCGCCTTCACCTCGCGCCTTGCCTATTCGCCGGCACGCGCCGAATTGGCCGACATTGCCGCGACCTTGGATCAGTCGCAACTGGCCGGCGGGATCGTGCTGGCACTCCCCGACGGCGTTCAACGCACGAAACCGGGTTTCGGCATTGGCCTTTCGGTCGACAAGATCAATCTCGACGGCTACTTGCCGCGTACCAGCGAACCCACGGTCCAGGAATCGAAGTCCAATGCCAACCCGCTACTGGCGTTGGCGCCCTTGGCCGAACTCGAGGCCAATATCGAATTACGCGCCGGCGCGCTCACCTTGAATGAACAGCAAGTGAACGGTCTCCATCTTCTGGCCGCGATCGGCGGGGGCGCGGTCGAAATCAAGAATTTGAGCGTCAAGGATTTCCTGGGCGGCAAGGGCAATATCGCCGGCACCCTCACCGAATTGACGGGCGACCCGAAATACGACGCCAAGTTCGACGTCACGGCGAAGGAGACGGCACGCGTCCTGCGCATGGCGGGTTTGACCCCGCCCGAGGACGGCAAGCTTGGCGCGCTCAGCCTCAAGGGTAGTGCCGCCGGGAATTGGACCGATGTCAATTATGACGTGGCGCTGGGGATGGCCGGGATCGGCTTGCAGGGTGTGGCCAAGGGGCGTGCGCTGGGGCTTCATGCCGGCGTGCCGAGGATCGACACGAATTTCGACGTCAAGGCCAAGGATATCTCGCTCCTGGCGGCAATGGCTGGGGTTCCGGCCGACACCGCCAGGCGGATCGGCGCCTTCGCTGCCAAAGGGAGCGCCGCCAGCGGTGCCGACGACGTCACCTATGACATGGCCCTTTCCATGGCCGGAATCGGCCTGCAGGGCAACGTCAAGGGGCGGGCCCAGGGCCTTTCGGCCGAGGTGCCGCGGATCGACGCCACCTTCGATCTCAAGGCCAAGGATATCGCCCCGGTCGCTTCGCTGGCTGGTCTGCCGATTGAATTGGCCAAGGAGCTGGGGGCGATCGCGCTTGCCGGGCGGGCGGTGAGCGGCGCGGACGATCTTTCCTATGACGTGACTTTGGGGCTAGGCGGCATCGAAGGCGCGGGCGCGCTCAAGGGCCGCATCACCGGGCTCAAGGGCGATCCGGTGATCGATACCGCGCTTGACCTCAAGGCCGAGAAGCCAGCGCCGCTCCTGCGTTGGGCGGGCCTGGCTGGACCGAAGGCGAATGCGGTGGGGCCGCTTGGAATCAGTGGCACGCTCAAGGGCCGGATGGCCGACATGACGCTCGATCTGGACATCACGGCGCTGGGTGGCGTGGCCAAGATCGCGGGCAATGTTCAGGCAAAAGTCGATCCGATGGGCTTCGACCTGGCGCTCGCCGCCGATCACCCGGAATTCTCGACGCTGGCCAAGCTCGCCGAACTGCCGAGTTCGGGCGAGGCCGCCGGCCCGTTGCGGCTTCGCGCCAGAGCGAGCGGCTCGAGCGCGAAGGTGGCGCTTTCAGGGATCGATGCCACCTGGGGCGAGAGCCGGATCGAGGGCGAGGGCGATTACGATTCGACCGGCGCCAAGCCCTATCTGCGCGCCAATCTATCGGGTGGAACGGTGGATCTGCGCCCGTTCATGGCGCCCGCCAAAAAAAAGAAGGCTGCCGCCAAGGGCGCTCCCTGGTCGGTGGAGCCGCTCGATTTGAGCGTGCTCGACCGTCAGGACGCCGACGTCGATTTCACCGCTCAGTCGTTGCTTACCGCCGATCAGCGCTTTGACGATCTGGTGGCGAGGGTTGCGATCCGCGACGGTCGCATGACCATGAACGCTCTGCAGGGGCGAATCTATGGCGGTACCATCGATCTTGGCGGGACCCAGATCAACGGCCGTGGCACGCCCGAGATACGGGCCAAAGTGGCGCTCAACCAGATCCAAATGAGCGAGCTCCTCGGCGAGGGCATCGCCGGCAATCAGGTGCGGGGACCCTTGTCCGTCAATTTGACGGCCAACGGCAAGGGTGGTTCCGAGGCCGAGATCGTCCGCTCGTTGCGCGGCAAGGGCGATATCGGCGGCACCATCATGGTGATCGGCAAAGTCGAGCAGACGATCGGCTCCACCTTGCTCAACGTACTGGGCCAGCAGGTCAGCCAGGTGCAGGGTATCACCAATTTGGTGAATGGCGTCGTCGGCTCCTTCATGGGTGTGGACAACGTGGTTTCCGGCACTTTCGCCATCAAGGAGGGCGAGCTGGCGACCCGCGATTTCGCCTTCATCAATCCCAATGGGCGCGGTGCGGCGCGCGGCCGGATCGATCTCGCCGCCTGGACGATGAAAATGCTGGTCGATCTCTATGGCGCCAATGCCGATCAGGCGTTCATGAGCCTCGATTTGACCGGTCCGGTGGATGGACCAAACGTGGCCTTCGTCCCCGGTGGCGCCGCGGGTCCCTCCGGCTTGTTGGGCCTGGCACCCGGCGGCCAGTTCACGCCCAACGCGCTACTGCAGCAGATACCGGGGCTGGGCGATCTCCTGGGCGGGCAATTGGCGCCCATCTTCCAGCCGGTACAGCCCGCCCAACCCGGTGGCGTGCTGCAGCCCGGCGCGGTTCTGCCATCGATCACACAGCCAAACGACGTGCAGCAACCTGGCGTGCTCCAACCGTCGATCAAACAGCCCGAGGACGTGCTCCAGCAATTGCTGGGAACCGAGCCGGTCAAGAAAAAGAAAAAGAAGAAAAAGGCGGTCGAGCAGCCGCCGTTGGAACCGGGCGCCTTGCCGCCGAGCCCCTAGAAATTTGTTTTCAACCGACTCTCCATCCCGCGCCGGGCGGACGAAACCGACGACACGAAGCGGCTTGGAATTTGCCCTTTGGCCCCTCCCGCCCACTATGGGATCCCAGGCGTCACGCCGCATCGATGCGTTCTATCGCGCCAGCAGAACGCGCGCGATGATGTTGCGCTGGACTTCGCTTGCACCCTCGTAGATCCGCATGATACGCGCGTCACGCACATAGCGCTCCAGCGGCAGAGCGCCGGTGTAGCCGTAGCCGCCATGGAGCTGCAGCGCCTTGTCGGTGACCCGGCCGGCCATTTCGGACGCGAACAGCTTGACTTGCGCCGCCTCGAGCGAGAAACGCTCACCGTTTGCCCGTTTTTCCAGCGCCACCGCCGAAAGGGCGCGCGCGGCCGCAAGCTCGGTCGCCATCTGGGCCAGCATCCATTGCACCCCCTGGTATTCGGAGAGCGCCTTTCCGCCGATCGCACGCTCCTTGGTCCACAGAATCGCCGCCTCGAGTGCGGCCTGGGCGATGCCGCAGCACATGGCGCCGACCTCGACCCTGCCATTGTCCAGCGTTTGCAGCGCAATGCGAAAGCCCCGACCCTCCGCGCCCAGGCGGTCGGTTTCAGGGACTTGGCAATCAAGTGCCACCTCATGCACATGCCCGCCATGAAGGCCCATGATCGGCTCGGCCCGCCCGATCTCTATCCCCGGCTGCCTGGGATCGATGACGAAGGCGCTGATGCCCTTGGCGCCGGTTGCCATGTCGGTTTTGGCGAAGACGATCATGAATTTTGCCGCGCCGGCATTCGATATGAACTGCTTGGTACCCTTGATCCAGTATGTTCTGCCCACGCGATCGGCCCGCGTCGTCATGTCCGCGGGGTTCGACCCGGCGGCGGGTTCGGTCAAGGCGAAGGCGCCCAGGGCTTGGCCCGCGGCCGCCTTGGGCAGGAACCGGCGACGCTGCGCCTCATCGCCCCCGAACAGGATCGCATCCGTCGCCAAATAATGCGCCGTCACTATCGAGGCGGTGGAGGCGCAGGCCGCGGCGATCGCCTCGATGCAATCATGGAGCGCCCAGGGGCTGGCGCCGGTCCCGCCCCATTCCTCGGGCAGGTTCAATCCCATGATGCCGATCTTCGCCAATCGCTCAAGATGCAGCCCGGCGAACAGGCATTCGCGGTCGATCTCGGCTGCCTTGGGCGCCAGCACTTCGCGGGCAAAACGCCGCACCGTTTCCACCAGTTCTCGATCGGTAGGATCACGACGCCGGTTCATTCGCGGTTCCCCAGGATCTGGTGCCGGATTTCGGCGCCGTGCTGGTCCAATTCCGGCGCCGGTCCGATGCCGCCACGATCTAGCCCCGCAAATCGCACCGGCTGCTGGCCAAGCTTGATCGGGCCCAAATTGGGATCGTCGATCGTGGCCAGAAGCCCGCGCGCTACCGCTTGCGGGCTCGAAATCGCCTGACCCACGCCCATGATGGGCGCGGCGGGAATGCCGGCGGCGGCAAGGGCTTCGATCGCTTCCGCCATCGGGCGGCTTGCGCCCCAATTCTCGATCATCGTTCGGACCATTGGCTCATGTTTGGTGCGCTCCTCGTCGCTTCCGAACCGTGGATCATCCGCCAATTCGGGTGAACCGAGAACGCCGCACAATCGAGCAAATTGCGCGTTGGACAGAACGGCGATCACCAGATGGCCGTCGCTTGCTCGATAGGCGCCGAAGGGAGTCGAGAGCGGATGGCGATTGCCGACCCGCATCGGCTCCACATCGGCGAACAGCCGGCGGCATTGCGCGGTGGGTAAGAACGACAGCAATGAATCGAACATGGCGACATCGACACGCCTTCCCTTTCCGGTCTTCTCGCGCTCGACGAGTGCGGCCAGGATGGCCCAGGACGCATAGAGGCCGGCCACCAGATCGGCGATGGGTTCGCCGACGAGTGTGGGCGGTCCCTCGGGATCGCCGGTCACCTGCATCAGGCCTGAAAGGGCTTGCACCACGATGTCATAGGCCGGGCGATCGGCCCAGGGTCCGTCTTGGCCGAAGCCCGAGACGCTGCAATAGATGAGCCTGGGATTGTCCGCCATCAGCGCCGCCGCGCCGATGCCCAGTTTGTCGGCCACGCCCGGCGTGTAATTCTCGATCACCACATCCACTTCTCGGGCGAGTTGGCGCGCGATATCGCAATCGTCTCGTTGTTTGAGATCGAGCGCCATTGAGCGCTTGCCCCGGTTCATCCACATGAACAGCGCCGATCGGCCGTCCCGGAACGGGCCGATGCGCCGGTATTCATCGCCCTGGGGTGCCTCGACCTTGATCACGTCGGCACCGAGATCGGCCAACAGCGCGGTGGCGTAAGGCCCGGAAAGGATGCGCGTGAAGTCGAGAATTCGGATATGCGAGAGCATGTCAGCCGTCATGCTGCTTGGCCGCGAGCACGAACACCCGAATGGCGCTCGACAGGTTGGGGGCGTCGTCCAACTCCGATCGCGCGCGGTCGATCTCGGCCACCATCTTCGAGATCGAGTTTCCGCGTCGGCGCGCGATCTCTCGCAATGCCCGCCAGAAAGCGTGTTCCAAGGTGACGCTGGTGCGATGCCCAGCGACCGCCAGCGAGTGCTTCTCCAACAGATGATCGCGCGCCAGAGCGCTCACTTCGGGCCCAGCATGTCGGCCGGCCGGACCCATTTGTCGAATTGCGCGGGGGTCAGGAGATCCAACTCGATCGCCGCCTGCTTCAGGCTCTTGCCTTCCTTATGCGCCTTCTTGGCGACCTTGGCCGCGTTGTCGTAGCCGATATGGGTGTTGAGCGCCGTCACCAGCATCAGGGACTGGTCCAGCAAATACTTGATCCGGGCCTGGTTGGCGGTGATTCCGGCGATGCAATTGTCGGTGAAGCTCCTGGCGGAATCGGCCAGCAACCTTCCCGATTGCACCACGTTGTGGATGAGTACCGGCTTGAACACGTTCAACTCCAGATGCCCGCTCGCACAAGCGATGCTGACCGCGACATGGTTGCCCATGACCTGCGCGCAGACCATGGTCATGGCCTCGGCCTGGGTCGGATTGACCTTGCCCGGCATGATCGAGGAGCCGGGTTCGTTCTCCGGCAGATTGATCTCGGCCAGGCCCGAGCGCGGGCCGGAGCCCAGCAACCGGATATCATTCGCGATCTTCATGAACGAGCAGGCGATGACGTTGTAGGCGCCCGACAGTTCCACCATCGAATCGTGGGCGGCCATGGCCTCGAACTTGTTCCTGGCGGTCGTGAAGGGCAGGCCGGTCAGTTTCTTCATCTCGGCCGCGAACAATCTGTCGAAGCCCTTGGGGCAATTCAGCCCGGTGCCGACCGCGGTCCCGCCCTGGGCCAGCGCGTAAAGGCGCGGCAGGCAGGATTTCAGCCGGTCGATGCCGAGGCGCGTCTGCGCGGCATAACCGGAGAATTCCTGGCCGAGCGTCACCGGCGTTGCGTCCTGCAGGTGGGTGCGCCCGATCTTGATCGTGCGGGCAAAATCCCGCGCCTTGGCCTCGAGTGCTTGCGCCAGATGGCCCAGCGCCGGCAGCACCAGATCGTGCAACTGCCTCACCGCGGCCACATGCATCGCGGTCGGGAAGCTGTCATTGGAGGATTGGCCGTAATTCACCTGGTCGTTGGGGTGAATGGGGCGCTTTTCGCCGCGCTTTGCCCCCAGCATCTCGTTGGCGCGATTGGCGATCACTTCATTGGCGTTCATGTTGGTCTGGGTGCCGGAGCCGGTCTGCCACACCACCAGCGGGAAATGTTCGTCGAGCTTGCCCGCCGCCACCTCACCCGCGGCGGCGATGATCGTGTTACCCAGTTTTCGATCGAGCTTGCCCAGCTTGATGTTGGCCGCGGCCGCGGCCTGCTTCAAGAGGCCATAGGCGCGCACCATCTCGACCGGCATGCGCTGGCCGCCGATCTTGAAGTTTCGCAGCGATCGTTCGGTTTGCGCGCCCCAAAGCCGATCCGCCGGCACCTCGATCTCTCCCATGGAATCGGATTCCATCCGCGTATTCGTCTTGGGTCGTGCCATGATCGTTCCTCGCTTCGCGTCCAAGGCCTGATGGGTCCATGCATATTACGTGGAAATCGTGGTCATGGCGATGCGGGCGCCGGCGCCTAAGTCGAAGGGCCGCGTGTCAAAGCAAGGGGTTTGCGCTTCGCTTCACCCTCTTGGTCCGCCCCTTCTTCTTTGCTTTTCGGCTGGCCGCGAGCGCGCCCTCCACCCAATTCCGCAGACTGGCCGGGTTTCGCAGCGCCGAGGCCGGGCACGTCCAATAGGAACCCATCACCGCCCGACCCTCGCGCCGCTCGTAGGTAAAGGGCTCGCTTCCCGCCGCGACAAAGTCACCCCGATTGCCGTCATCGACCTTCAGGTACAGGCGATCGAAGGCAAGAATGCCGAAAATAATGTCGTCAAGATAAAGGCCGTATCCGCCAAACATGGCACGGGCGCGAAAGGCACCGATTGGCGCCAAGCCGGCTTCCAGCCGTGCAATCAAGTTCCTCGACTTGGCCGACAATCGATGGCCCCCCTTGGCAACTTTCGGAAAAGCTCGCTCCAAGAAGCGCTCCGCCGCGCCGACGAAAGTCGGGCCGCATGGTACCAGATAAGAGTACCCGCCGCCGTGTTCCGAGGAAAAGGGGACGCTACCCTTTTCCCTACCCTTTTCCCTCAGGGGCTACGGCAGGCGAGAAAAGGGTAGCGTCCCCTTTTCAGGCGTGACCGATGCAACGCCCATGCATGCGGGAAAGTCGGGCCGCATGTTATCAAACGATCATACCCGCCGGCGCGCGATGGTGGAGTCAATTGGCTGGAACCGGCCGTCCGTCACGGCGGGCACCTGGTTCCGATGGAGTGCCCGGCACACGATCGTGCCGGAGCGCTGCCATCGAAACAAGGTGCGACACGTGGCTACGCGCCGCCGCGATCGAGGCCGATATCCCGACGCAAATGCGCGGGCAGATCCTCGGCCCGATGAAGTGGCGGTGGGTGGAAGCGGTTTTGCTTCCCTTCCCGCGCCGCAAGCGGAGATGGGCGGAGTTTCTCGTCTGTGGTCAAGGGACGCGACCTCCCCGCGATATCGGTCACACCCAGGATCCAGGAAAACACATTCAAACGGATCGGCATGATAGCCTCCTACAAGCTCAGGTTTCGACGATGTTGAACGCGATCGATGCCGCCATTCGGCGCCTTCAGCGGCTCTCCGCACCTTCGTATGGCGGAGAATTCGGAATAGGCCGCGTGACCCGACGTGACGGGTTGTGGCACGAATGCGCGACCGGAATCTCGAAACCGCCAAGGCGCGGAATCAAGTTCGCGCTTGGAGCCGCACGGAGGGTTCCGATTCTGCTTTATTCCGAGGGATTGGACCCGCTGGAACTGAAGGTGCGACTTCGCGATCGGTCATGAGACCGATGGCTGGGTCAGAGCCGGCAACGGCCCCTTACGGCTGAATGCATCATTCGCGCACCTCCTCCAACAACGGAGAGGCGCGGAAGCTAGTTCGGAGGCACGGATTCCGTCAAGACCGAATTCGTCACGATTTGCGAATGCGCGCAATTTTGGCGCGCGGCGTTGCGCCAATGTCACGTCCGAATTTGCACATTGTTCTGGATCGCTATCCCGGGTCGGAACCGCAATGCCGCCGTCGTCCGCCGGCCGTTACTTTTTGCGGAAGGCGTCCAGTGCTACGACCTGGGCGCCCTGGCTCGCGGGTTCCTTGGGCGAAGCACCCGGTTCGGCCGGGTTTGCAACCGGAAGCCCTGCGGGCTTCACCGGGACCGGCACCGATGCCTTGGGCGCGCGCGATGCTGGCTCGTCGGCACCCGAGGTTATTCCCTCGGCCCCGGTCATGGCCTCGAATTGCAGGCCGAATTTGACCGAGGGGTCGGCGAAACTGACGATTGCGTGAAACGGAACCACTAGGCGCTCGTGCTTGCCGCCGAAACTGAGGGTCACGGTGAATTCCGCCTCGCCGACATTCAGGCCCCAGAACTGGTGCTGGATGACAATGGTCATTTCCTTGGGGTATTGGGCGCGCAGAACCGGTGAGATCACGACGCCGGAATCGTCGCTGCGAAAGGTCAGGTAGAAGTGATGGTCACCGGGCAGCCCGCTGGCCACGACTTCTCGCAGCGCCTGCTTGACGACCCCGCGCAGGGCGGATTCCACCATCTTGTCATAGCGCAAGCCTTGGTCGACCATCTGCCCTATGCCCGCCCCCGTGCGGCTTGGATTCCCGCGATCGCCCTTCCCGGGAAAGGCGAAAGTGGGGGGCCTTCTGTTGCCCGGCGCCCCCCGGGACCGCGCTTACCTAAATATTAGGCAGCGAGAGCCAAACGGCTATTGTCGTTGGCACTTCTTGGTTGGCCCGATAACGGCGGTACCATGCCGAGCAAAAACCTTGCCTTTACCACGCGCGTCGATCCTGTTTCGCCCCCGTAACCGGCCGGGCTCGCGCCGGCCTTGAAACTGGTGGAGGCGCCGGGTACCGCCCCCGGGTCCGCTTCGCTTATGCCACAAGGCGTTTATCGCCATAGTCGGTTACCCGACCGCATGAATATAAGCGAATTCCAAGAAATTAACAGGCCTCTAGTACCCGGCGTCGTGCGACTGGCTGATTCGAGCCAACCGACCCCGGAAGTCGCACGCCGGCGGGCACTATCTACTTGGTAACATACGGCCCGACTTTCGTGGCGGCACCGGAGCGGTTCATCCATGACGCCTTTTCGAAAGTTGGCACTAGCGCCGGCCTGTCCCAAGGCGTTGTCAGAATCCGCGAAACGGGGCATAACCCGCCTTCCCTCAACCCTGCGCCAAACCCCACCGGAACCGCCGTTTCGCCCCATGACCGTGACAGAGGAACAGGCCCAGGAAATCGCCGACCAGCGCCAGGCTGCGGCACCCACCTTGCGCGTAATCGCCCCGGGGCTGGAGGAACTCCTCTATCGACCGCTGCCGGTCCTCGACCACGGCTTCATCCGGGTAATCGATTACATGGGCGACGATGCGGCGGTGGTGCAGGCGGCGCGCGTCTCCTATGGGCGGGGCACCAAGAAGGTGAGCGAGGACAAGGGGCTGATCCATTACCTGATGCGCCATCGCCACTCGACGCCCTTCGAGATGTGCGAGATCAAGTTCCACGTGAAGCTGCCGATCTTTGTTGCCCGACAATGGATCAGGCATCGCACCGCCAATGTGAACGAGTATTCGGCGCGATATTCGATCCTGGACCGCGAATTCTACGTGCCCGCGCCCGAGCATCTGGCGGCGCAATCCGAGGCCAACCGCCAGGGGCGCGGCAGGGTGCTGACGGGGGACGAGGCCGCGCGCGTCCTCGACATCCTGAGAAGCGATTCCGGGCGGGTCTACGATCATTACATCGAGATGCTGAACGAAGACGATTTGGGCGAGGCTCGCGATCCGGATCGCCAAGGCTTGGCGCGCGAACTCGCGCGCATGAATCTGGGGCTGAATTTTTACACCCAATGGTATTGGAAGATCGATCTGCACAATCTCATGCGCTTTCTCGCCCTGCGCGCCGATCTCCACGCCCAATATGAAATCCGCGTCTATGCCGAGGCGATGCTCGAGGTGATGAGACGCTGGGTCCCCATTACCCATGAGGCCTTCGTCCAGCACGGGCTCGAAGGTGTGCATCTCTCGAAGGGTGCCTGGAGTGCGGTCAAGCGTATGCTGGGGGGCGAGCGCATCGACGAGAGATCATCGGGCTTGGGCAAGCGCGAATGGGCGGAATTGCAGGCGCTTCTCGGCTCGGGCGATCGGGGCGGCGACACCGGGCGGTAAAATCGCCCGGCTGCTTTCCTCATTGCACGACGATCCTGGGTTGGGCGCGCGCGGCTTGGCCGGAGAGCTTGGCCCACACGGCCTCCGCGATTGTCCGATAGATTTTCGTTTGGGGCGATTGGGGGTCGGAGACCACGATCGGCCTTCCGCCATCCGAGGTCTCGCGGATGGCCATGTCGAGCGGGATTTCGCCCAGGAAATCGACCCCAAACCTGGCCGCCTCGCGCCTGGCGCCGCCATGGTCGAAGATGTTGCTGCGCCCGCCGCAATGCGGACAGTCGAAATAGCTCATGTTCTCGATCAGGCCTAGGATCGGCACCTCGACCTTGCGGAACATGTTGAGGCCCTTCTTGGCGTCGAGGAGCGCGATGTCCTGGGGCGTGGAGACGATGACCGCGCCGGAAAGCGGCACGTTCTGCGCCATCGTCAATTGCGTGTCACCGGTTCCGGGCGGCAGGTCGCAGACCAAGAGGTCGAGCTCGCCCCAGGCCACGTCGCGCAGCATCTGGGTGATGGCACTCATGACCATGGGCCCGCGCCAGATCATCGGCGTCTCCTCCTCGATGAGGAAGCCCATCGACATCACCTTGATCCCGTAATTCTCCTTCGGTTCCATGACTTTGCCGTCGTGGCTGACCGGTCGACCGGAAATGCCCATCATTCGTGGCTGCGAGGGGCCGAAGACATCGGCATCGAGAAGTCCCACCCGCAGCCCCAATCCCTTGAGTGCCAGCGCCAGATTGACGGCGGTGGTGGATTTGCCGACCCCGCCCTTGCCGCTGGCGATGGCGATGATGTGGCGGACGCCGGGGATCGAGAGGCGGGAGGGGCCGGGACGACCCGCTGGCCCGGGAGGTGCCGCTCTGGCGGGGGCGGTAGGAGCGCCTCGATGCGCGGTCAGGACCACGCTGGCGCTTAGCACGCCCGGGAGCGCCATCACCGCCTTTTCGGCCGCTTGGCGCAGCGGCTCCATGCGGGGGCCATCGGCAGCGGCCACCTCGATTGAGAACCCGACATGGCCATCCTTGACCACCAGGCCCTTGACCATGCCCGAAGACACGATGTCGCTCCCACCCGTCCCGAGAATTGCCTTGAGCGCATCGAGGATACGCTGTTCACTGACCGCCATGCTTGAAACGCCTTTCCTAGTACCCGCCGTCGCGAGACCGGCTGATTAGGCAATATGACTCCGACAGAATACGCCGGCGGGTACCATCATATTGTAATATGTGCCAACACTGGTGTCCGGTCAAAAAGCGAACAAGTTCAATTGGTTGTCTGGCGGGGGTTCAGCGGACGTGGTGTCGTGCTGAGAAAGCGCCTGTCGCACGGGGATTTTTTCGAAGAGGGTGACGGAGAGGACTTGGAGCAAAGTGT
>CAZIUB010000026.1:0-11891 GCA_964542425.1 uncultured Rhodospirillaceae bacterium
ACGCCATCTGATCAGTCGTTCCACGCTTCGCCACTGGCGGGCCGCGGCGATGACGGCTTGGGCAACGGCGACCGCCCCCGGATGACTATCAAGAATGCTGTGGGTGCTCTGCGATCAAGGTGCGTTAACTTGTCAATCCCCCCCGATCTAACTTGATCGATTGTCGTGGCAGAATGCCCGCAAGCGCTTGGCATCGTCGATCTCGACGTGGCGCCCCGCGATGCGCACACCCAGCCTTTCCAGCTGGCCAAGGTTGCGCGACAGATTTTCCGGCGTCATGCCGAGCCGGCTGGCGAGGCTCCGCTTGTCCACCGCCAGATCGACCATCAACCTGCCCCCGGCCTCCCTGGCCCCTTCGAGAAGATAGGTGGCCAGGCGTTGGGGCGCCGTTTTCAGTTTATGCTCCATGATCTGGGTCACGAGCAGCCCCCAGTGGCCCGCCAGCATCAGAGAGAGATTGCGCGCGAATTCGGCGCATCCGTGCCCTTGCGCGCGCACGTCCGCGGCCCTGAGATAAACCAGCCGCGATTCCTCCATCAGCACCGCCGCCACCTGGTACGGCTCGTCCAGCAGCACCGCCGGCACCAGCACCACATCGCCGGGGCCGAAGAACTCGACCACCGCATCGCGCGCGTCGGCGGCGCGGCCCACCAATGCCAGCCGTCCCTGGAGCACAACGTGGAGAAACCGCGCGTCCTCCCCTTGGGTGAATATCCGCGCGCCCTTGGGTTCGGTCTGGGCAAACCCGCGACCGAGCATCTCCTCGATCACCGAAGCGTCGAGACCAACGAAGAGGGGAATCTTGCGGATGGAAGCCAGATCAGAGTCGAGCATCGAGCCTTTCCGCCTCCGGCGATTGTGGCGTTCCCTTAGTTTGCCCATAAAATTGACCTCCGTCAATTTCGCGCCTGATAAAAGTCGTGCCGCCCGACGGACGATCGCCAAGGCGCATCGATTTGTCGCATCGGAAAAACCATGTTGGCAGGAAACCGCGGCCGGCCATTGATCTAGATCAACTCATCCCCCGCCCGCTTCATGTTCTTTTGGCACCCGGATCGTGCAATCGGGATTCGGCAGGGGATCATGACGACAGTGGCAAACGACATCGGGTCCACACCCAGCATGGATGGAACCATCCGCGCGGTCGGCCTCAGCACATTCGCCTTCACCATCTGTTTCGCGGTGTGGACCATCTTTTCCATCATCGGCGTGCAACTGAAGGCCGATCTCGGCCTCAACGACACTGAATTCGGTTTCCTGATCGGGTTGCCGATCCTGGTGGGCTCGCTCATTCGCCTGGTACTGGGCATCTGGGCCGAGCAGTTCGGCGGGCGCATCGTGATGACCGGCGTGATGATCGCCGCTTCACTCGCCACCTGGCTCTTGGCCTCGGCCGATACCTACAACACGCTCTTGCTGGCGGCCCTTGGCGTGGGCGTGGCCGGCGGCTCCTTCGCGGTCGGCATCACTTACGTTTCCAATTGGTCGCCAAGGCACCTCAAGGGCACGACACTCGGCATTTTCGGCATGGGCAATATCGGCGCCGCGCTGACCAAATTCGTGGCCCCGTTCGTGATGGTGGCCTTCGGCTGGACCATGGTCGCGCAAATCTGGGCGATCGGCCTGCTGGCGACCGCGATCGCATTTTACATCCTCAGCCGCGACGAGCCGACGCTGCAAGCGCGCAAGGCCTCGGGCAAGCCGCCGGTTACCTTTCTCGCGCAACTCGCACCCCTGAAAAGCCTGCAGGTGTGGCGCTTTTCGCTCTATTACTTCTTCGTGTTCGGCGCCTTCGTTGCGCTGGCGCTATGGCTGCCGCGCTATTACACCGGCGTCTATGGCCTCGACATCCGCGTGGCCGGCATGCTGGGAGCGGCCTATTCGATCCCCGGCTCTTTGTTCCGGGTCCTCGGTGGGTTTCTGTCGGATCGCGTGGGCGCGCGCAAGGTCATGTATTGGACCTTAATCGCCTCGGTCATCTGCACTTTCCTGCTTTCCTATCCGGCGACCGATTACGTGGTGAAGGGCATCGAGGGGCCGATCAGCTTCACCATCGCCATCGGCATCGTTCCCTTCACCATCCTGACCTTCGTGCTCGGCTTCTTCATGGCGCTGGGCAAGGCCGCGGTCTACAAGCACATCCCGGTTTACTTCCCCGACCATGTCGGGTCGGTGGGCGGCGTCGTCGGCATGATCGGGGGCCTCGGCGGCTGGGCCTTGCCCATCGCCTTCGGATTCCTCAACGACGTGACCGGCGTGTGGACCAGCTGCTTCATGCTGCTGTTCGTGCTGGTGGCGGTGGCGCTCACCTGGATGCATTTCGCCATCCGCATCATGGAACGCAAGCGCATTCCGGAGCTGCGCGGGCCGCAATACCTGCCGGAACTGGATTCGTTCAAGGCGCACTGACCTCCCATCGAAAAAGGATCATCCATGTCAACGCAAGAACTCGGCCACGGCGGCCACAAGGGCAACACCTGGATTTCAGAATGGCGACCCGAGGACGAGGCCTTCTGGCGGGCCGCCGGCTCGCGCCGCGCCTGGCTCACCTTGTCGATCACCACGGCCAATCTGATCATGGCTTTCATTGTCTGGTTCCTGGTGAGCGCGCTCGTGGTGCGACTGCCGAATATCGGCTTCCAATTGACCACCGACCAATTGTTCTGGCTGACCGCGATGCCGGGCCTGGCCGGGGGCTCCTTCAGGTTGCTCCATAACTTCATGACCCCGGTCTTCGGCACCAGACATGTGGTCGCCTTCTCCACCTTGAGCCTACTCATTCCGGCGGCCGGTCTCTTCTACGTCGTCCAGGACCCGACCACGCCCTTCTGGGTGCTGATGAGTTTCGCCTTCCTGGCCGGCCTCGGCGGCGGCAATTTCTCGTCCTTCATGCCCTCGACCAGCCTGTTCTTCCCCAAGCGCCTGCAAGGCACCGCGCTCGCCATCCAGGCCGGGATCGGCAATCTCGGCGTCAGCGTGGTGCAGTTCGTGACCCCCTGGATCATCGGCTTTGCGCTCCTCGGCGGGATCGTCGGGGGCCCGCAGGTATTCACCAAGGGCGAGGTGGTCAAGGACATCTGGCTGCAGAACGCGGCGCTCATCTATATTCCGCTGATCGCGATCTTCGCGTTGCTTGCCTGGGTGTTCCTGAAGAGCGTGCCGATCCGGGCCAATTTCCGCGAACAGCTCGACATCTACCGGAACAAGCACACGTGGTTGATGACCAGCCTCTATCTGATGACCTTCGGTTCCTTCGCCGGGTTCAGTGCTACCTTCCCGCTCTTGATCAAGCAGCTCTATGGCGGGTTCGAAAACGCACCCGACCCGCTCGCCTATGCGTTCTGGGGCCCGCTGGTGGGCTCGCTCATTCGCACCATCGCCGGCCCGGTCTCGGACAAGTTCGGTGGTGCCCGCGTCACGCAAGTCTCGGCGATCGGTCTCATCTTGTGCGCGCTGGGCGTGATGGCCTTCGTCAACCCGGAATCGCTGGCCGACTTTCCCTATTTCGTCGGCTTCATGCTGGGGTTGTTCTTCTTCGCCGGAATCGGCAACGCCTCCACCTTCAAGCAGATGCCGATGATCTTCCCGCCGCGCCAGGCCGGCGGCGTCATCGGCTTCACCGGCGCGATCGCCGCCTATGGCCCGCTGATCGTGAGCCTGATGATCGGCCAATCGATCGGTTTCACCGGCGGGGTGACCGCCTTCTTTGCCGTCGTGGCGGTTTTCTATGTGTTCAACCTCGCCATCAATTGGTGGTTCTACGCGCGGGAGAACGCCGAGGCCAAGTGTTGACCGCCGGAAAAGGAGTTTAAGTCATGAGCCATTTCCTCGATCGATTGATGTTCTTCCGCCAGAAGGTTGAGGAATTCTCGCAAGGCCACGGCGTGGTGACCCGCGAGGACCGCACCTGGGAGAATTCCTACCGCCAGCGCTGGGCGCATGACCGGATCGTGCGCTCGACCCACGGCGCCAATTGCACCGGGTCGTGCTCGTGGAAAATCTACGTCAAGGGCGGCATCGTCACCTGGGAAACCCAGCAGACCGATTATCCGCGCACCAGGCCCGATCTGCCCAACCACGAGCCGCGCGGCTGTTCGCGCGGCGCCAGCTATTCCTGGTATCTCTACTCCGCCAACCGGCTCAAATACCCGATGGTGCGCGGAAGGCTGATCCGGCTGTGGCGTACCGCCAAGGCCGCGCACCAAGATCCGGTGCGCGCCTGGGGCTCGATCGTCGAGGACCCGGCCCAGGCCAAGGCCTACAAATCGGTGCGCGGCCTGGGCGGCTTCGTGCGCGCGACCTGGGACGAGGTCGAGGAGATCATCGCCGCCGCCAATGTCTATACCGCCGCCAGTCAAGGCCCCGACCGGATCATCGGCTTCTCGCCCATCCCGGCGATGTCGATGGTCTCCTACGCCGCCGGCACCCGCTATCTGTCGCTGATCGGTGGCGTGGCGATGAGCTTCTACGACTGGTATTGCGATCTGCCGCCCTCCAGCCCGCAGACCTGGGGCGAGCAGACCGACGTGCCCGAAAGCGCCGATTGGTACAATTCGGACTTCATCATCGTGTGGGGCTCGAACGTGCCCCAAACCCGCACCCCGGATGCGCATTTCCTGACCGAGGCACGCTACAAGGGAACCAAGGTCGTGGTGGTCACCCCGGACTACAGCGAGGCCTCCAAATTCGCCGATCTGTGGCTCCACTCCAAGCAAGGCACCGATGCAGCACTCGCCATGGCCCTGGGCCACGTCATCTTGAGCGAATGGCACAAGACCGGGCGGAGCGATTACTTCACCGATTACTGCCGGCGTTATACCGACATGCCCAATCTGGTGCGCCTGGTGGAGCGCGACGGTCGCCTGGCGCCGGAGCGGTTCCTGCGCGCCTCCGATCTCGTCGAGGCGGCGGGCCAGGCCAACAATCCCGATTGGAAGACGCTCGCCATGGACGAGGAGAGCGGACAAGTCGTGGTGCCGCTGGGGTCGGTCGGTTTCCGTTGGGGCGAGCAGGGCAAGTGGAACCTGGAGGAAAAGGCGGCGAGCGGCGCGAAAGCCAAGCTCCGCCTGTCGTTCCTCGGCGCCCATGATGGGGTGAAGCCCGTGGCCTTCCCCTATTTCGGCGGGGTGATCAACGAGCATTTCGCCGGCAACACCAAAGAGGACGTGCTGCTTCGCAACGTGCCGGTGAAAATGATCTCGACCAACGAGGGGCTCGTCGCGGTGGCGAGCGTGTTCGATCTGCTCCTGGCCAATTACGGCGTCGATCGTGGCCTGGGCGGTGGGAATGTCGCCGCCAGCTTCGACGACGACGTGCCCTATACGCCGGCGTGGCAGGAACCCATCACTGGCGTCAAGCGCGCCTCGGTCATCGCCATCGCCCGCGAATTCGCCGAGACCGCCCACAAGACCAAGGGCAAGTCCATGGTCATCCTGGGGGCCGGTGTCAATCACTGGTATCACGGCGACATGATCTATCGGGGCATCATCAACATGCTGTTGATGTGCGGATGCATCGGCCAGTCGGGCGGCGGCTGGGCGCATTACGTGGGCCAGGAAAAACTGCGCCCGCAGACCGGCTGGACGCCGCTTGCCTTCGCGCTCGATTGGCATCGCCCGCCACGCCAGATGAACTCGACCTCGTTCTTCTATGCCCACACCAATCAATGGCGTTACGAGAAGCTGTCGGTCTCCGAAATCCTGTCGCCCTTGGCCGACAAGAGGGGCATGGAAGGGAGCCTGATCGACTTCAACGTTCGGGCCGAGCGCATGGGCTGGCTGCCCTCGGCGCCGCAATTCGCCGCCAATCCCTTGCGAATCGCGCGCGAGGCCGCGGCGGCTGGCCAGGAGCCGATCCCCTTCGCGACCCAGCAATTGAAGAGCGGCAAGCTGCGCATGGCCTGCCACGATCCCGACAATCCGGTCAATTTCCCGCGCAACATGTTCGTGTGGCGCTCGAATTTGCTGGGCTCCAGCGGCAAGGGCCACGAATATTTCCTGAAGCATCTCTTGGGCGCCACCCATGGCGTCCAGGGCAAGGATCTGGGCGAGGAGGGCGGAGAGCCGCCGCTCGAGGTCGCGTGGCACGACCCTGCACCGGAGGGCAAGCTCGATCTGCTGGTGACCATCGACTTCCGCATGTCGACCACTTGCCTCTATTCCGACATCGTGCTCCCGACCGCGACCTGGTACGAGAAGCACGACCTCAACACCTCCGACATGCACCCCTTCATCCATCCCCTGTCGGCAGCGGTGGATCCGTGCTGGCAGGCGCGGAGCGACTGGGACATCTTCAAGGGGATCGCGCGCAAATTTTCGCAGCTCGCCCCAGGCCACCTTGGCGTCGAAAAGGATCTTGTCCTGACGCCCATCATGCACGACACGCCGGGCGAGATGGCGCAGGCCTTCGAGCCCAAGGATTGGGGCAAGGGGGAATGCGAGCCGGTGCCGGGCAAGACCATGCCGGCAATGACAATGATCGAGCGCGACTATCCCAACACCTATCGGCGGTTCTGCGCGCTAGGGCCGCTCATGAGCAAGATCGGCAACGGCGGCAAGGGCATCGCCTGGAACACCCAGAAGGAGGTCGAGTTCCTGAAGAAGCTGAACGGCGTGGTCGCCGATGGCGGCCCCACCGACGGAATGCCCAAGATCGAAACCGACATCGACGCCGCCGAAGTGATCCTGACGCTTGCCCCCGAGACCAACGGCCAGGTCGCGGTCAAGGCCTGGGAATCCTTGGGCAAGGCCACGGGGCGCGAACACACGCATCTCGCTTTGCCGCGCGAGGACGACAAGCTGCGCTTCCGCGATCTCCAGGCCCAGCCGCGCAAGATCATCTCCAGCCCAATTTGGAGCGGGCTGGAATCCGAGCATGTGAGCTACAATGCCGGCTACACCAACGTGCACGAACTCATTCCGTGGCGCACGCTGACCGGGCGCCAGCAATTCTACCAGGACCATGCCTGGATGCGGGCCTTCGGCGAAAGCCTAGCCGTCTATCGGCCGCCGATCGACACCAAGAGCGTGCGCCCGCTCCTGGGCAAGCGCTCGAACGGGCATCCGGAGTTGGCGCTGAATTTCATCACCCCGCACCAGAAATGGGGCATCCATTCGACCTATACCGACAATCTCCTAATGCTGACGCTCTCGCGCGGCGGCCCGATCGTGTGGCTGAGCGAAATCGACGCAACCAAACTGGGCATCGAGGACAACGATTGGATCGAGGCCTTCAACGTCAATGGCGCCCTCGTTGCCCGCGCGGTCGTTAGCCAGCGCGTGCCCGAAGGAATGACCCTCATGTATCACGCGCAGGAGAAGATCGTGAATGTCCCCGGCTCGGAAATCACCGGAGCCCGGGGCGGCATCCACAATTCGGTCACCCGCACCTGCCCGAAGCCGACCCACATGATCGGCGGCTACGCGCAGCAAAGCTGGGGCTTCAATTATTACGGCACCATCGGCACCAATCGCGATGAATTCGTGATCGTGCGCAAGATGGCCAAGGTCGATTGGCTGGACCTTCCGGCGGCCGAAACCGCTCAGCCCCAGGCCGCCGAGTGATCCGGGAAAGGGAGAACGCGCCATGAAAATCCGTGCCCAGATCGCCATGGTCTTGAACCTGGACAAGTGCATCGGGTGCCACACTTGCTCGGTCACCT
The DNA here is from genome assembly GCA_964542425.1 of uncultured Rhodospirillaceae bacterium. Classification (GTDB taxonomy): domain Bacteria; phylum Pseudomonadota; class Alphaproteobacteria; order Dongiales; family Dongiaceae; genus Dongia_A. Next base: position 7,661 of record CAZIUB010000026.1, read on the forward strand.
GCAAGAATGTCTGGACCAGTCGCGAGGGCGTCGAATACGCTTGGTTCAACAACGTCGAGACCAAGCCCGGCATCGGGTACCCTAAAGAATGGGAGAATCAGGAGCGTTGGCAGGGAGGCTGGCGGCGCAAGGCCAATGGCCGGATCGAGCCCAAGATCGGCGGACGCTGGCGATTGCTGGCCAAGATTTTCGCCAACCCGCATCTGCCGGAGATCGACGATTACTACGAGCCCTTCACCTTCGATTACGAGCATCTGCAAAGCGCCCCCGAGATGCGTGCGGCACCGGTCGCAAGGCCGCGTTCGCTGATCACCGGCCGGCGCATGGAAAAGATCGAATGGGGCCCCAATTGGGAGGAAATCCTCGGCACCGAATTCGCCAAGCGCTCGCGCGACAAGAACTTCGACAACATCCAGAAGGAAATCTACGGGCAGTTCGAGAACACCTTCATGTTCTACCTGCCGCGCCTGTGCGAGCATTGCCTCAATCCGGCCTGCGTCGCCGCTTGTCCCTCGGGCTCCATCTACAAGCGCGAGGAGGACGGCATCGTTCTCGTCGACCAGGACAAGTGCCGGGGCTGGCGGATGTGCGTCTCGGCCTGCCCGTACAAGAAGATTTACTACAATTGGCAAAGCGGCAAGGCGGAGAAATGCACCTTCTGCTATCCCAGGATCGAGGTGGGCGAGCCGACCGTCTGTTCCGAAACCTGCGTCGGGCGCATCCGCTATCTGGGTGTCTTGCTCTACGACGCCGACCGGATCGAGGCGGCGGCCTCGGTCGAAACCGAGCAGGGCCTTTATGGGGCGCAGCTCCGCCTGTTCCTCGACCCCAACGATCCCAAGATCGCCGAGCAGGCGAAGCAAGACGGCGTTCCTGAGGCTTGGCTGCGAGCGGCGCGTCAATCGCCCGTCTACAAGATGGCGATCGATTGGAAGATCGCCTTCCCGCTGCATCCTGAGTACCGCACGCTGCCGATGGTCTGGTACGTGCCCCCGCTTTCGCCCATCCAGGCGGCGGCCGACGCGGGCAAGATCGGTTTCGACCGGGACCTGCCGGATATCAAGTCATTGCGCATTCCGCTGCGCTATCTCGCCAATCTGCTGACCGCCGGCGACGAGGCGCCGGTGCTCTCGGCCCTCGATCGGATGATGGCGATGCGCATTTTCATGCGCGGCCGCCACGTCGATGGCAACGACAACCAGGCGATCCTCGATCGGGTCGGGCTTTCCAAGGCGATGGTCCTCGACATGTACAAGATTCTCGCCATCGCCAATTACGAGGATCGCTTCGTGATCCCGACCACGCACCGCGAATACGCCGAGAACGCCTTCGATCTCAAGGGGAGCTGCGGCTTCACCTTCGGCAATGGATGTTCCGACGGGGTCAGTACAGCGAGCCTGTTCACGCCCAAGGCGCGCGTGGGCGAGCGGGAAAAAGCCACGGCATCGAAGGAATACGGGGAACATCGATGATGAGCTTCAAGGCCCTGGGCTGGCTGCTGACCTATCCCGATGCGAACCTTGCCGGGGCAGCACCCGAGGCCATGCGGGTGATGGAAGCGGAGCGACTGCTGTCGCCCCAGCGTCTGGCCGAACTTTCAGCCTTCGTGACACGCCTGGGCAATACCGATCTGATCGAGTTGCAGGAGGAATACACCGCCACCTTCGATCGCGGGCGGGCGACTTCGCTGCATCTCTTCGAGCATGTGCATGGCGAATCCAAGGATCGCGGGCAGGCGATGGTCGATCTCATCGGCCTCTATCGCACCCGCGGCCTGGAAATGCCCGCCGACGAACTGCCCGATTTCTTGCCGCTGTTCCTGGAATATCTCTCGGTCTTACCCGTCGATGAAGCCCAGGCCGGCCTCGCGGACGTGGGGCCGATCCTGGGAAAATTGCACGCCGCCCTCACACGGCGCGAGAGCCGCCATCAGGCAATCGTGGCAGCGCTCCTGGACCTCGCCGGCCACATCGCTCCTATTGCGGAGGCGCCGGCGGAGGAAGAGGACATCGATGCGATCTGGGCCGAGGAACCGGTCACCTTCGGCCACGATGCCGCCCCCGGCTGCGCCAAGGCCGAGGACATGCTCCAGCGCATGAATCGATCGCCCAATCCACTGCCAACTTTCGAAAAAGCGTGATCCATGAACCGCTCCTTGGCTTTCCACGAAAGTCGGGCCGCATGTTACCGAATCATGGTACCGGCCGGATTGTACCGCCGGGGTCGTATTGGTGAATCAGCCAGTCCCACGCCGGGCGGGTATTTAGGAGGTCCCCAATGAGCGCGTATCTCAATCAAGTGCTGTTCGCGATCTTCCCTTACATCGCGGTGAGCGTGTTCCTGATCGGTAGCCTGATTCGTTTCGATCGCGAGCAGTATTCCTGGCGCAGCGGTTCCTCGCAGATGCTGCGCTCGGGCCTGTTGCGCTGGGGCTCCAATCTGTTCCACATCGGCATCCTGATGCTGCTCCTCGGCCATGTGGTCGGCCTGCTGACGCCCCACCAGGTCTATGGCTTGGTGATGAGCCTAGAGACCAAGCAGATGCTGGCGATCGTGGCTGGCGGCATTTTCGGCGCGCTCTGTTTCGTCGGGCTCAGCCTGCTCCTCTATCGCCGGCTCGCCGATCCGCGCATCCGCGCCACTTCCTCGGCCATGGACATCGCCATCCTCGCCCTTCTCTGGGTGCAATTGGTGCTGGGCCTCATCAGCATTCCCTATTCCTTGCAGCATAGCGACGGCAGCGTGATGCTGGTCTTGGCCGAATGGTGCCAGCGCATCGTGACGTTCCGGGGCGGGACGGCGGAATTGGTGTCCGATCTTGCCTGGGTCTACAAGGCGCATCTGGTCCTCGGCATGACGCTCTTCCTCGTCTTTCCCTTCAGCCGCCTGGTGCATGTCTGGAGCGTGCCCTTGGGCTATGTGTTTAGGCCCTACCAGGTCGTTCGCCGGCGGGGGACTTGAGCCATGCGCGCCGAAATCCAAGCCGACGCGATCCTGGTCGATGGCATGATCCTGCCGCCGGAGCGCATCCAGGCCGAGATGCAATACCATCCGGCCGATGAAGCCGCGGATGCCTGGCGGGAAGCCGCGATGGCGCTGGTGCTGAAAGTCCTGCTCCATCGCCGCGCGCGGGACTTGAGCCTGGCGCCCGAAGGCGATCCCCTCGACCCCGCCTTGCCCACGGATTGGCTCGATGCCCTCATCGATGCCGAGATCACTCTGCCCGAGGCCACGGAGGCGGAGTATCGCCGATTCCATGACCGGCATCCCGAACTTTTCGAGGAGCCGATGGAGGCCGAGGCACAGCACATCCTGCTGGCCGCGCCGCCCGAGGATATCCAAGCCCGCGCCACGGCCAAATCATTGGCCGCCGAATTGATCGCGGAGATCGCCGCCGATCCCGGAAAATTCGAGCCGTTGGCCGGCAAATACTCGTCCTGCCCCTCGGCGCCGATGGGGGGACATTTGGGCAAGGTCGCGCGAGGGAGCGCGGTGCCGGAATTCGAGACCTATCTTTTCAATCTGGACGAGGGCGCGCTCTGCCCGATCCCGATCGAGAGCCGCTATGGTGTGCATGTGCTGCGGGTGTTGAAGCGCTTCCCGGCCAGGCCGCTTACCTATGACGAGGCGTGCAAAGAAGTCGCCCAGGTCTTTGGCGCTCGCGCCAGGACCGGCGCGGTCAAGAGCTTCCTCAATCGTTTGGTGGCCCAATCGCGCATCGAGGGGCTGCAAACGGAATTGTCATGTTAACAGCGCCGGAGGTCGGATAGGAACGGATATTCGGGTCGCTGGGTCTGCGACTCATGGCTTTGGGGACTTTCGGTCCATGAAACCAATCTCCTGCGCTCGCCACCGTTATCCAGGAGATGTGATCCGCCAGGCTGTATGGCTGTATTGTCGGTTCACATTGAGCTTCCGCGACGTCGAGGACTTGATGGCGGAGCGCGGCATTGACGTAAGCTATGAGACGATCCGCTGCTGGACACGGAAGTTCGGACGGATGTTTGCGCGCAATCTTCGACTTTCCAGGCCAGCGGCCACGAGCCGTTGGCATTTGGACGAGATGGTCGTGAAGATCGGCGGGCAAAGAATGTTCTTATGGCGCGCTGTCGATGACGAAGGTGAAGTGTTGGATATGCTTGTCCAGAAGCGCCGCGATAAATTGGCGGCATTGAGGCTGCTCAAGAAACTGCTGAGGCGCCAGGGCGTCCGTCCCGTGACCATCGTCACC
>CAZIUB010000027.1:0-107328 GCA_964542425.1 uncultured Rhodospirillaceae bacterium
GCATCCATTCCTGAGCCAGGTCCAGATCTTCGCCCGCCATCTTCAGAAGCCGGTGCTCCATGTTCGGCAATTCGTGAATGATCCGGTTCAGGCTGGACAATGGAAACACGCAAAGCTCGACCGGCGTGATCGCCTCGGCGACGCAGCGATAGGTATCCTGACCGAGCCGATGAAATCGCCCGGCTGCAGGAATCCGATGATCTGCTGCCGGCCATCGGCCAGCAGCTTATAGGCCTTAATCGTGCCCTTGACCACGGTGCCGGCGATGGTTGCCACATCCTCGGCCGCGAGGATGAGTTCACCCTCGGCATGGACCCGGGTGAGCGCTATCCCCTGGATCTTCTCCAGTTCCTTGGACGAGAGCGCGGCGCGGACCGCCATGTGGCGAACATCGCAATGCGCGTAATCGGCGGCGTTGGCGTGTGTCGGGCGATGAAACTGCTTTTCGGTCGCCGTGTTCGTCATGTTCATCTCCAGGAAAGACCTTCGACAACGCTCGCGCGAGCGCTCCCGCCACCCATTTTGGCTAGAACCACGCCCGACGTACCATTCAAATCCCTCTTGGAGGACCTATCATAAATCAATTTAATGCATTCGGCTCATGGATCAATTGCCCGTATTGTCGCGCCTGCATAAGTCTATGAGAATATTATGAAAATGTACTGCCCCCGGGTTCTGTCTCGAGCGCAAGGGATGAACCTATAACGACGGATAGGCGGCTCCAAAGTCACCGATTTCCACTTGAGCGCAAGCGGCGATTCGGTTCTTGATCTACCCTCGAACTCGATCCCGGTTCTTTCCGCGCCGGGGACAAGGTGATGAACACCACAAGCGTACGCAACCGCTCGATACGTGGTTGCGGGAAATGGGATCCATGTGGGGACCGATATCATGAAGTCATCGAGACGGGTGTTGGTGCTCGCAATCGCCCTTGCACCGGGTCTTGCCGGCGGCGTTTGGGCTGACCAGTTACCCGCGCCAACGGGCGAGGTCATTCTCGAAGTAGCGGGCAAGATTGCCAGTACCACCGACGGCAGGATCGCCAGTTTCGACATGGACGCGATCAAGGCGCTGGGGGCGAAGTCATTGGATAGGTCCACGCAATGGACCGAAGGTGTGATCCATTTCGAGGGTGCCTCCGGCGCCGATTTCGTGAATGCGCTCGGCGCCGAGGGCACGGAGGTGGTGGCCCGCGCGCTCAACGATTACGAATTGGTCATTCCGATCGAGGATTTTCGCGATGGTAGCGCGATGATCGCCTACAGCATGAACGGCGAACAGTGTCGATCCGGGAAAAAGGGCCGCTATGGGTCGTCTACCCATTCGATCAGGATCAGAAGTTCCGAACCGAGATCTTCCTCGGCCGGTCCATCTGGCAATTGAAATACCTTGAGTTCAAGTGACGGCGCCGCCCCAAAGGGCAGTCGTGGGCGCCACCTAGAACTGCAGGCACAGCCTCAGCGAATCATAAAGTGCGGCATGGATGTTGCGGCTGGAGACCGCATCGCCCACGCGGTAGAGGCGAAACCGGCCGTCCGGATTGCGGATCAGTTCCTGCGGCCGATTGGCAAGAAGCGCCGCATGATCCGTCTCGCCCTCATTCATGGAAAGGTCCTTGAGCGCGAAGTAGAGTTCCGCGGCTGGCAGCGTGCCGTGCTCCGCCACCACCTGATCGACCCGGCGCTCGGAAGTCGATTTGTCGTATTCGTTATAAAGTGTCGCCACCAGCTTGTTGCCGTCGCGCCGGATGGAGACCAGCCGATGATTGGGGGTTAGGGTTGCCTTTCCGGCATAGAGCGCCTTGTAATAGGCCGGGTAATTGATCCCGCCCACCTCCATGCCGATCGCACGATCGGGAGTCACGCATTCGATGCGCGCCCCTTGTTGAACCAGGAATTCCGCGATCGATGAACCCTCGTGGCCGCTGTGATCGTCGTGGAACAGGATTTCCGGGGCGAGCGGGATCTGGCCCGAAAGCACGTCCCAGGACGAGGTGACGAGTTCGGCGCCCTCACGAAACCTTCCTACGAAGGGCAAGCCGCCGGTCGCGATGACGACGATGTCGGGTTCTTCCGCGAGCACGTCGCCCGCCTCGGCGAAATGGGCGTATCGGCATTCGATGTGAAGCCGCTCGATCTCGCCCACCAGCCAATCGACGATGCCGATAATCTCGCGCCGGCGCGCGACCCTGGCGGCCAACAGCACCTGCCCGCCCGGTCTGTTGGCGGCCTCGAACAAAATTACGTGATGGCCGCGAAGGGCGGAGACCCGCGCCGCTTCGAGCCCGGCAGGCCCGGCGCCCACCACCACCACCTTCCGCCGCGGGCCCGCACCTGGCCCGATCGCATGGGGCATGGTTTCCTCGCGACCGGTCGCTGGATTGTGCAGACACAACGCATCGCCCCCCAGATAGATGCGGTCGATGCAATAGCCGGCGCCCACGCAAGGCCGAATGCGGTCCTCCTCGCCGCGCATGATCTTGGCGACGATATGCGGGTCCGCCATGTGCGCCCGGGTCATGCCGATGAGATCGACCGCGCCGCTAAGGATGGCGTGGCGCGCGGTCGCGATGTCGTTGATTCGGGCCGCCTGCATCACCGGGAGGCGCACTTCTTGTCTGACCGCACGCGCCAAATCGAGATGCGGCCCGGCGGGCGTGCCCATCCCCGGAATCACATGCGACAGCCCCTCGTCCGAACCGATGAAGCCCTGGATGACGTTGAGAAAATCGATGAGGCCGCTTTCCGCCATGCGCTTGGCGATGGCGATTCCCTCTTCCTTGGCCAGACCCATGGGCTGGGCCTCGTCGATCACTAGGCGAAGGCCGACGATGTAATCGGCACCCACGCGCCTGCGGATCTCGCTCAGCACCTCGACGCCGAAGCGAAGCCGGTTTCCCAGGTTCTGGAGCCCATATTCGTCATCCCGTTCGCTGGTGCTGGGCGACCAGAAGCTGTCGAACAAATGGCCATAGGCCTGGATTTCGATACCGTCCAGCCCGCCCTGACGGCAACGAAGCGCGGCCGTGCCATAATCCCCGATCACCCTTTCCATGTCGTGCCGTTCCATGATTTTCGGAAAGACGCGATGCGCGGGTTCGCGAATCGCCGAGGCGGAGATGGTCGGCAGCCAATCGCCACCGGCCCATTGCGCGCGACGGCCGAGATGCGTCACCTGGCACATTACCGCGGCACCATGGAAGTGCACCGCGTCGGCCAATTCCCTGAGATGGGGGATGATGGCATCGGTGCGCAAATCGAGATTGCCGAAGAATCCCGGCGAATCCCTGGATACGATCGAGGAACCCCCGATCATGGTCATACCGATGCCGCCCTTGGCCTTTTCCTCGTGATAAAGCCGGTAGCGCGCCTTGGGCATCCCATCCACGGAATAGGCGGGTTCGTGGGAAGTACTGATGATCCGATTGCGCAACGTAAGGTGCTTGAGCTGGAACGGCTGGAGCAGCGGGTCGGCCATGGCGGCATTTCCATCGGGAATCCGGTGTTCAAGTGATCCTAGCCGCTCGGTGCCTGTTTGCCCATCCTCGGCGCCGGCCCTTGTTCAGGGATGCGGGCGGCGTAGAATGAGCCAAGATCGGGTAGTACCCGCCCCGCCGCTGGTGGCTGATTCGAGCCAAATGAATCCGCCAGCGTACGCTGGCGGGTACTATCACATGCTAACATGTGGCCCGACTTTCGTGGAAGCGTGGGCGCGTTTCGTGTATCGCGCTTTCTCGAAAGTTGGCGCTAGTGTTGTGGTTCCAACGTTTGATTCCCAGTCATTCCCGTTGAAACCACAACACATGCCATTGAATTTGCTAGTGTTCCGGGCCGACATTCCGGTAGCGGAATGTCGGTTACGGAACATTAGAGCGCCGGAGGGGAGAAAGCGTGGAATTGATCGGGCTGGACCATGACCTTGGCGAGACGGTCGAGGCGTTGCGCGAGAGCGTGCGCGCCTTCGCCAGCGCCGAGATCGGCCCCCGCGCCGCCGACATCGACCGCGACAACGACTTCCCCGCCGATTTGTGGCGAAAGCTGGGTGAAATGGGCTTGCTCGGCATCACCGCCGAGGAGGAATTCGGCGGTGCTGGCATGGGCTATCTCGAACACGTGGTGGCGATGGAGGAAGTGAGCCGCGCCTCCGCCTCGATCGGGCTCTCCTATGGCGCCCATTCCAATCTGTGCGTGAACCAGATCAGGCGCAATGGCACGCCGGAGCAGAAGCGCCGCTATTTGCCGCGCCTGATTTCGGGCGCGCATGTGGGCGCCTTGGCCATGAGCGAGACCGGATCGGGATCGGACGTGGTCTCCATGCGCCTCAGGGCCGAGGCCAAGGGCGATCGCCATGTCCTCAACGGCGCCAAAATGTGGATCACCAACGGTCCCGATGCCGATGTGATCGTGGTCTATGCCAAGACCGATCCCGGCGCCGGGCCCAAGGGCATCACCGCCTTCATCGTGGAGACCGCGACCAAGGGCTTCACGGTGGGGCGCAAGCTCGACAAGCTCGGCATGCGCGGCTCCAACACCGGCGAATTGCTGTTCGAGGATTGCGAGGTGCCGGGCGAAAACGTGCTGGGGGGTCTGGGGCGCGGCGTCAACGTGCTGATGTCGGGGCTGGATTATGAGCGCCTGGTGCTCTCGGGCGGACCGCTTGGCATCATGCAGGCGGCGATGGATGCAATCATTCCCTATATCCATGACCGCCAGCAATTCGGCCAGCCGATCGGCACCTTCCAGTTGATGCAAGGCAAGGTCGCCGACATGTATGCGTGCCTGTCGGCCTGCCGCTCCTATTGCTATGCCGTGGCCAAGGCCTGCGACAAGGGAAGGGTCACGCGCAAGGACGCCGCCGCCGTGATCCTCTATTGCTCGGAAAAGGCGACCTGGATGGCGCTCGAAGCCATCCAGTGCCTGGGCGCCAACGGCTATATCAACGACTATCCGACCGGAAGGCTGCTGCGCGATGCCAAACTCTACGAGATCGGCGCCGGAACGAGCGAGATCCGTCGCATGCTGATCGGGCGCGAGATTTTCCAGGAAACGGCCAGTGCCAACTTTCGAGAATGAGTGATACATGAAGCGCTACAATGCTTCCACGAAAGTCGGGCCGCATGTTGCCAATTGATGGTACCCGCCGGCATTTACTGGCGGTGTCACTTTGGCTCGAAACAGCCATCGGCGACGGCGGGTACTAGCTGATGTCCGTCATCAAGAGCCAGATCGACACCCGCGCCGAGGGCTTCCAGCGCAATTGCGCGGCGATGGAAGCACAAGTTGAAGCGCTACGGCAACTTGTGGAGCGCATCAAGCTTGGCGGCGGCGAGGCGGCTCGCGCCCGGCACCTGTCGCGCGGCAAGTTGCTGCCGCGCGATCGGGTTCGCCACCTGGTCGACCCGGGCGCCCCGTTCCTGGAATTCTCGCAATTGGCCGCCCATGGCCTCTATGACGAGGACATCGCGGCGGCCGGGATCATCACCGGGATCGGGCGCGTGTCGGGGCGCGAATGCGTGATCGTCGCCAATGATGCGACCGTCAAGGGCGGCACCTATTATCCGGTCACGGTGAAGAAGCACCTGCGGGCCCAGGAAATCGCGCGCGAGAACAACCTGCCCTGCCTCTATCTGGTCGATTCCGGCGGGGCCAATCTACCCAACCAGGACGAGGTCTTCCCCGATCGCGACCATTTCGGGCGCATATTTTTTAACCAGGCCAATCTGTCCTCCGCCGGTATCCCGCAGATCGCATTGGTCATGGGCTCGTGCACGGCCGGCGGGGCCTATGTGCCGGCGATGTCGGACGAAAGCATCATCGTCAAGGGCCAGGGCACGATTTTCCTCGGCGGCCCGCCTTTGGTGAAGGCGGCGACCGGCGAGGTGGTGAGCGCCGAAGAGCTGGGCGGGGCCGATCTGCATTGCCGGGTCTCCGGCGTCACCGACCATTTCGCCGAGGACGACCGGCACGCGATCGAGATCGCGCGCCAGGTCGTTGCCAATCTCAACCGGGTGAAACGGATCGATCTCGATGTGGCCGAACCCGAGGACCCCTTATACGATTCCCGCGAGCTCTACGGCATCGTGCCCATGGATTCGCGCCAGCCCTATGACGTGCGCGAGGCGATCGCCCGCCTGGTCGATGGCAGCCGATTGGACGAATTCAAGAAGCTCTTCGGCGCGACGCTGGTTTGCGGCTTCGCCCGGATCTGGGGCTATCCGGTCGGAATCGTCGCCAACAACGGCATCCTGTTTTCGGAATCCGCGCAGAAGGGCGCGCATTTCATCGAATTGTGCGCGCAACGCGCCATTCCGCTCGTTTTCCTGCAGAACATCACCGGCTTCATGATCGGGCGCAAGTACGAAGCGGGCGGCATCGCCAAGGACGGCGCCAAGATGGTGACCGCCGTCTCCTGCGCGCGGGTGCCGAAGCTGACAATGCTGATCGGCGGTTCCTTCGGCGCCGGCAATTACGGCATGTGCGGACGCGCCTTCTCGCCCCGCTTCTTGTGGATGTGGCCGAACGCGCGCATTTCGGTCATGGGCGGCGATCAGGCGGCCAATGTGCTGGCCCAAATCAAGCGCGATTCGCTGGCCGCCCGCGACCAGGATTGGCCCGAGGCCGAGGCGGAGGCCTTCAAGGCTCCGATCCGCGCCCAGTACGAGACCCAGGGCCATCCCTATTACGCCGGGGCGAGGCTGTGGGACGACGGCCTGGTCGATCCCATGGACGCGCGCATGACGCTCGCACTCGGTCTCTCGGCGGCGCTGAACGCGCCCATCGAAAAGACCCGCTTCGGCGTCTTCAGGATGTGACCGGGATGAGCGCCAACACCATCAAGGTCGAGCGATCGGGCAAGGGCATTCTTGGCATCCGGCTCGATCGCGCGGAAAAGCACAACGCCTTCGACGAGGTGCTGATCGGCGAATTGACCCATGCCTTCCGCGAGGCGGCCAGGGACGATCGCACGCGAATCGTGACGCTCAGCGGGGAAGGACAGAGCTTTTCCGCTGGCGCCGATCTCGACTGGATGAAGCGCATGGCCGCCCTCGACCGTGCCGACAACGAAAAGGATGCGCTGGCATTGTCCGAGCTGATGGCGGCGATCGACACTTGCCCCAAGCCGGTCCTGGGCCTGATCAACGGCCCGGCCTTCGGCGGTGGCGTCGGGCTCGTTGCCTGCTGCGACATTGCCATCGCCAGCAACGAGGCCGCCTTTGCCTTGACCGAGGTGCGGCTCGGCCTGATCCCGGCGGTGATCGCGCCTTACGTGGCAGCGGCGATCGGCCCGAGGCAATGCCGGCGCTGGTTCCTGAGCGCCGAGCGCTTCGATGCCCGCCAGGCGGAGAAACTCGGCCTCGTCCACAAGGTGGTGCCGCCCGACGAATTGGCAGCCGCCGCCGACGAGATGATCGGGCATTTGCTGAAGGGGGGCCCTCAATCGCAATCCGGCGCCAAGGAATTGCTGCGCCGGGTGGTGGGTCGCCCGATCGACGATGAATTGCGCAACGAGACCGCGCGGCGCATCGCCGAGCAACGCATTTCGATCGAGGGCCAGGAAGGGGTTTCGGCCTTCCTCGAGAAACGCAGATCCCTGTGGCAAGAGGATTGAGGCCTTGTTCGCGCGCCTCTTGATCGCCAATCGCGGCGAGATCGCCTGCCGGATCACCCGAACCTGCCGGCGCTTAGGGATAGCGACCGTGGCAATCTATTCCGAGGCCGACACGGCTGCGATGCATGTGGCGATGGCCGACCAGGCGATCGCGATCGGCCCGGCGCCGGCCAGGGAAAGCTATCTCTCGATTGAAAAGGTGATCGCGGCGGCGCGGCGATCGGGGGCAGCTGCCATTCATCCCGGTTACGGGTTCCTGTCGGAGAACGCCGATTTCGCCGATGCTTGCGCCGCTTCCGGCCTCGTCTTCATCGGGCCCCCCGCTTCGGCCATTCGGGCGATGGGCTCGAAATCCGAATCGAAGCGCCTGATGGAAAAAGCCAAGGTGCCGCTGGTCCCTGGTTATCATGGCACCGACCAATCGGGGGCGGCACTCGCGAAGGCCGCCGCCAAGATCGGCTACCCGGTTCTGGTCAAGGCCTCGGCCGGGGGCGGTGGCAAGGGCATGCGGGTTGTTGGCAGCGCCTCGGACCTCGCCGCGGCGATCGAAGGCGCCAAGCGCGAGGCCCTTTCCGCCTTCGGTGACGGGAATTTGCTGATCGAGAAGTTCCTGGAGAACCCGCGCCATGTCGAGGTTCAGGTTTTCGCCGACGCCCACGGCAACGCGCTTTATCTCCTCGACCGCGATTGCTCGGTGCAGCGCCGGCACCAGAAGGTGATCGAGGAGGCCCCCGCGCCTGGCCTCGATCCCGCGACCAGGTGCCGGATGGGCGAAGCGGCCATCGCCGCTGCCAAGGCGGTGGGTTACGTGGGCGCCGGCACCATCGAGTTTCTCCATGCCGGCACCGGTTTCCATTTCATCGAGATGAACACGCGCCTGCAAGTCGAGCATCCGGTGACCGAGATGATCACCGGCCTCGATTTGGTCGAATGGCAGTTGCGCGCGGCAATGGGCGAGAAACTGCCGCTCGCCCAAGACCAGGTCGTGGCGCGGGGCCATGCCATCGAGGCCAGGCTCTACGCCGAGGATCCGGACAAGGGATTTCTGCCGGCGACCGGGCGCATCCATCATTTGCGCTGGCCGGCGCCGGACCAGGCGATCCGGATCGACACCGGAGTGCGCGAGGGCGATAGCATCGGAACCCACTACGATCCGATGATCGCCAAGGTGATCGCCTGGGCGCCCGAACGCGCGATGGCCGCGCGGCGCCTGGCCGATGCGCTGGCCAAGACCGAGATCGCCGGGCCGGTCACCAATGCCCCTTTTCTGATCGCCCTGTTGCGCCACCAGGCGTTTCTATCGGGCGAGGTCGATACCGGGTTCATCGAACGCCACCGCGACGTTCTGTTGCCGGAGGGGCAAGCCATCCCCGATCGCGCGCTGGCGATCGGGGCAATGGCTTTCGTGCTCTCCGACAATCGCGCCATCACAGAGCGGGCGCGAAGTGGGGCCGATCCCCATTCACCCTGGAATGAGGGCAATGGCTGGCGGCTGAATGGTGCCGGCGGGTCGTCGATCCTGTTGCGCGACGGCGAGAAGTTCCACGATGTGCGCCTGATCTTTGCGGGCCGAACTTGGCATGTGGAAATCGATGGTGCGCCGCCCATGCGTTTCGAAGCGCCCATTCTGTCCGGAACCGAATTCAGCGCCGGAAATCAAGAGGGCAATGCCCGCGCCCGGGCCATCTTCGCCGGGCGGTGGCTGACCCTGATGATGGATGAAATGGTCTGGCGTATCGAACGCGAGGATGTGCTGGCACGGGCGGAGGAGGCGGTCTCGGGCCATTCGCGGATCATCTCGCCGATGCCCGGCACCGTCATTCGAATCCTGGTCGAGGACGGCACCAAGACGGTGAAGGGTGCGGCCCTCGCAATCGTCGAGGCGATGAAAATGGAGCATACGATCGTGGCACCCGCCGATGGAAGAATCGGCAAAGTCCATTTCCGGGCCGGCGAACAGGTCGCCGAGGGCGCCGAATTGATGGAATTCGAGGCGGCACCGTGAATTTTCCCCGTGGCAACTTTCGAAAACGTGCGATCCATGAAACGCACCTGTCGTTCCACGAAAGTTGGGCCGCATGCTAACAAATGAAGGTACCCGCCGGCGTTCATTGGCGGGGTCATATTGGTGAATCATCCTTCCGCGACAGCGGGCACTAGGCGAGTGAAGATCGTCGAGGTGGGACCCAGGGACGGGTTGCAGAACGAGGCGGCGATCGTACCCACTAGGACCAAGATCGAATTTATCGATTTGCTGTCGGCGACCGGCCTGAAGGCGATCGAGGCCGGCGCCTTCGTCTCGCCGAAATGGGTACCGCGGATGGCGGATTCCGCGGCGGTGCTGGCCGGCATCCGGCGCGAGGCCGGCATTTCCTATCCGGTGCTGGTGCCGAACGTCAAGGGACTGGAGCTTGCGATCGCCAGCAAGGTGACGGAGATCGCCGTTTTCGCCGCCGCCTCGGAGAGCTTCTCACGGAGGAACATCAATTGCACCATCGCCGAAAGCCTGGAGCGCTTTCGTCCGGTGATCGCGCGGGCGAGAGAATTGGGCATCAGGTCACGCGGCTATGTTTCTTGCGTTTTGGGCTGCCCCTATGAGGGCGAGATTGCGCCCGTGGCGGTGGCCCGATTGGCGGTGGCGCTCATCGATCTCGGCTGCTACGAAGTGAGCCTGGGCGACACCATCGGCGTGGGCACACCCACGAAGGCGCGCCGAATGATCGAGGCGGTCGCGGCGCGGGTGCCCATCGAACAACTGGCCGCGCATTTCCACGACACCTACGGCCAGGCGCTCGCCAATCTCTACGCGGTCCTGGAATTGGGCGTTTCGGTCATCGATGCCTCGGTCGCCGGGCTGGGCGGTTGCCCCTACGCGCCGGGTGCCTCCGGCAACGTCGCCACCGAGGACGTGGTCTATATGCTCGACGGCATGGGGATCGAAACCGGGATCGACCTCGACCAGTTGAGCCAGGCCGGGCAATTCATCTCGATCGCGATCGGGCGGCGCAATGCCTCGCGCGCGAGTGCCGCACTATCGGCGCGCAAGACCACGGATTGAATGCATTCCAATTCAAGAGCCGCCGATCCGATCCGCGAGCTCTCTGATTTCCGCGGCTGTCGGCATGCTGGTCTGCGCGCCTAGCTTGGTGCAGGCGAGGCTGCCGGCGGCAACGCCTTCGGCGAGCGCGCGGGCCAATCCCCGCTTGCCATCGATCGCCGCCAGATAGGCACCCACGAAGGAATCGCCGGCCGCCGTGGTGTCGATGGCCTTGATGCTCGGCGCCTTGACCAGGTGTTTGCCCTCTTCACTCGCGGCCAAGGCACCTTCCGCGCCGAGGGTCACGATCGCGGTCAAGCCCCAGCGATGATGGGCCGCATTGGAAAAATCCGCCGGCGTCCTGCCCAAGCCGAAGCGGGCGGCGATCATCTCGGCCTCGGTCTCGTTCACCACCAGATGATCGAGGCCCGAATAGGCTTCGTCCGGCAATTCCTTGGCGGGTGCCGCGTTGAGGCAGGTCCTGGCGCCCACTTGCCGCGCCAGGCGGATCGCCGCCGCCACTTCAGGCAAGGGAACCTCCAATTGCAGCGCCAGATGATCGCCCGCACCCAGTTGGCCGTCGAGCCAGTCGGACCTGGCCGCGAAATTGGCGCCCGGAGCGACCGTGATGCAGTTCTGGCCATGGGCATCGACCGCAATCAGCGCCACCCCGGTCGGCCGTTCGCAAACATGGATCGCCTCGATGCCGATCCCGGCCACCTTCAGCCCGGTCATGGCCGTTTCGGCAAAGCCGTCCTTGCCCAATGCCCCCACCATGGCCACGCTGGCACCGGCCCGGGCGGCCGCCACCGCCTGGTTGGCGCCCTTGCCGCCGGGAAACATTTGCAAATCCTCCCCGGCAATAGTTTCGCCGGGGCGCGCCAATTTCTTGACCCGAACCACCAGGTCAATGTTGATGGACCCGAAGACGACGATCACGATTCCCCTCCCGCCTCGCGCCACTTTCCCAACCGCTCGGCCAGGAGTGCGAAAAATCTCGGCGCATCGCCATCGGTCATGATGCGCACGCCCTCGCCCGGAACCAATCGGGTTTGGCCAAGGTTCATGGCATCGGTGCATTCGACCGAAATCCGCCCCGAGGCCCCGGTAAACAAGGCGGGATCGATCAGATGCGCGATCACGCAAGGGTCGTGCAACGACGGGTCCTTGCGCCCATAGGCCGACAGCAGGCGATGCGCGATCCGCGCCGGCGAATCCGGCCGGCCCGCCTCCAGGCTGGAAAGGGCGGCGGCGTCGATGCGCATCTTTCGCGTGACGTCGAGGCCGAACATCGTGGTTTCGATCCCCGCATCCAGCACCGCTTGGGCGGCATCGGGGTCGCAACGGATGTTGAATTCCGCCGCCTCGGTGGTGTTGCCGGGACCAAACGCCGCGCCTCCCATGAACACCAGGCGCTCGAGACGCCCAGGCAATCGTGGCTCGCGCCGGAACGCGGTCGCGACATTGGTCATCGGCCCGATCACGCACAGGGTGATTTCGGCCGCGGGCGCGTCCATGACTTTTCCGATCAGGAAGTCGACCGCGTTTCCTGGGGCGGGCCTAGCCAGCGCGCTCGCGATTCCGATATCGCCCAGGCCATCCTTGCCATGCACCACCGCCTGGCGCATGGGCTCTCCGAGCAATGTGGCCTTGCAGCCGCGAAGAACCGGAACATCCGACCTCCCCATGAGGGCGCAAATGCGCGCGGCGTTGCTCGATGTGCGCTCGACGCCGACATTGCCGGCAACGCACGTGATGCCCAGCAATGCGATCTCCGGCGAGGCCAAGGCCAGCATGATGGCGACAGCGTCATCGACGCCGGGGTCGCAATCCAGGATGATCTGGTGTCGGGTCAAGGGGCAATTCAGAAGAATGTCATGATGGCGCCCCGCGACACCCATTCGTCGTCGACCACGTGCAGCAGGCGCCAGCGATCGAACGTGGTGCAGGGATGCGAGATTCCGCTGCCGATGAGATCGCCGATCGCGATGTCGGCGTCGGGCGCGAGGCGCATATAGGCGTGCTGGTCGTTAAGCGCGAAAATCTCGGCCCCGGACAGCAGCGTCGGGCGCGTCATCTGGTGCCGGCGATAGCGCCAGACCGGAACCGGCATGTCGACATCGTGACCGACATCGCGCTTGCCCATGCCGAGGATCGCCAGGCCCGGCTCCGGATTGGCCTGCACGATCGACCACACGAAGAGCGCGGGCAACAGCAGCTCCAGATCGGCGAATTGGCCGGGGCTGCGCTCACGCCGATCGCGCTGGTGTTGCTCGTATTGCACCGAATCGTGGGTCAGATAACAGCCGCTGCGCAGCACCAACCGCGTGGGCCGTGCGAGCCGGATCGCGCCCAGCCGCAGGACCACCAGATCGAAATAGGCGCTGCCGCCGGCACTCAAGATCACCTCGCCCTCGGCAAAGACATTGCGCCGGTCGGCGAGCTCGGCCGCCTCGGCGAGCAAATCCAGGAACCGGGCGAGCCGCGCATCGTCACCCCCCTTGACGATCCCCTCGAAACCGGCGATGCCCACCAGGCGCAGGCGGTCGTGCTCGCCGGCCAAGGCATCGAGCAGGCGATCCACGCTCTTGAGGTCGCGGCAGCCGGTGCGCCCGCCTGCCATGCCGATCTCCAGGAATACATCCAGCGGCCGTTCGCAGCCGCTCCCCCTGAGCGCGGACAAGAGCGCCTTTACGCCGGATTCGGATTCGACGAAGACCAGGATTCTGAGATCGGGCGAGGAGCGATGCAAGTCCATGAGGCCCATCAGATTGCCATGGCCCATCACCTGGTTGGCGAGGACGATGTTGCGGCAACCGAAGCGCGCCGCCACCATCGCCTGCTGGATGGTGGCGACCGTCAGGCCCCAGCATGAGGCCGACGCCTGCAGCGCCCACAGATGCGGGGCCATGGTGGTCTTGGCGTGGGGCGCCAGCAGGGCGCCATGGCGGTCCTGGTAGGCGCGCATCCAGCGCGCGTTGTGCTCCAGCGCCGATCGGCTGAGGGTGGCGACCGGAAAGGGCAAATCCTCGGTCAGCAGATTCCAGGCCCGGGCGCCGATGGCGCCCATGGCCATCGGCCTCTCGTGCGGCGGAAAGCCCTTGGTCAGGCCATCGATCTCGGTCGCATCCAATGCCCGCAGGGCGGCACCCAGCCGGCTGGAATCGAAGGAAGTCCCGACCGGCCCGGCCGCCAGCCAATCCTCGCTCAAGGACATGCCCCGCTCCCCAGCATTTTCACAGCGAAGCAGCTTCGCAGAACTCCGGCGCGACTGAAATAGCCAACCTGGGGATGATTCGATTTCTAGTGGTGCGACGCCAGCGCTTCTTGTCCCTCTCATCGTGTTCGCGTCGCACCACAACACGTTGAAATTGCTGGTGGTCCGGGCCGAATTGTCCCTGGAGCGGAATGTCGGTTGCGGACAACTAGCCCGCCATTCGACCGGGGCCGGCCGAAACTAAGGAATTTTGCGAGATTGATGCGATAATGGTCGGGATCGTGTGATCCATTTGCCAGGGCAATCCATGCCGCCCACCGACACGAACCGCCGGACCAAGCTATCGCCCAGCGCCAACTTTCGAAAATGCGCGATGGGTGTAACGCTCCGATGGGTCCACGAAAGTCGGCGCAGGCTACCAAGCGTTGGTACCCACCGACGTGCACTGCCGAGGCCCCATTGCTGAACAAGCCATCGGTGACGGCGGGTACCAGGGGAAAATTGATATTTGGATTGGTGCTGATCGCGATTGGCGTGGTGCCGATCATGGCCGCCTTCGACATCGGCCCGTTGCATCGGGGCCAGATAAACGGGCCGCCATGGCTAGGGTTCGCCGCCGGCAGTGTCTTCGTATTGGGTGGCGTCGCGTTGATGACCGGCCGCGAGGACCGCCAGAATTTCCTTTCATATCTGCTCTTGTTCGCCATCCTGGCGGGTTTCGCGGCCATCGGCAATTGGATCGCGTTCGGCCCCGGTATGCGCGAATGCGATGTCGGCTTCGGCGGGTTTTTCTTGGATTCGAATTCGATCGCGAGCGGGATCGGCTGTCGCATCGGGTTTGGCATCGGCGCCGGGATCCTGGATGGTGTCCTGCTCATGTTGCTGGGCCGGGGCCTCGGCAAGATCGGCGGTCCGGCCTGGCTGGCAAAGGCCATCGACAAGATCGGCGTTGCCCTGTTGCTGATCACGCTGGCCCCGATCCTCGTGCCGGTCTTTACGTTCATGATCGCCAAGGGCCTAGTCGAGGGCTTCGTCGAATACCGCCGGACCGGAAAATGGCCGCGCAACGAGGCCTTCATCCTGCGCATGGGCCGCAAGAAGCAGCCCACGCCTCAAACCAAGACCGACGATCAATTCTTCAAGCGCTCGTAGGCGGGAAGGGTGAGGAAATCGTCGAACCCGCCCGCCCTCACCCGACCCAGATATCCTCGGTATCGTATTTGGCCTCGTCGCAATTGGCGCCCTCCCCCTGGCGATCGATGACCAGAAAGTCGGTCGCCTGATCCAGCGCGATCAAGGGATGATGCCAGACCCCGCGCGCGTAATTGACGCCTTGGCCGGCATTGGTGCGGAAGGCCGCCAATTGCCCGGCCTTGGGCGCATCGCCGGGCGGCGCCACCACAACCAGGAACGCCCTAGGTGCCAACGGCACGAAGGCCTGGCTCGCCAAGGGATGGCGCTCCATGATTCTGACGTGCAAGGGCATCGGCCGGGGTTCCGCCCGCACGATGCCGAGTGTGGGCCGGCCTTGCCTTTCCAGGATGTCGAGGCGCGCCAGATCGAGATAGCGCTCCGCCCAGCCCTGATTGATGGTGCGGTGATTTGCCTCGGCCACCTGGATCACGTCGCCAAAGGGCACGAAGGCTTCGCGGGTCAATGGCTGGATGGGAATTGTCACGCGCGACATTTCAGGAGCCCTCCTTCAATCCGGTTCGCCCCACAGGCGCAGCCGGCTGACGCCACCATCCGGGATGATGTTCAGCCGCACATGACTGATCGGGCCCAGATCGGCGATCCCGGTCTCGAAAAAATGCTGCCGGTCCATTTCCATCTTCTGTTCCGGCAGCAGCACCGGCCAGAACATCGATTGCGTGACCAGCGATTCATCGGTTCCGCCCTTGATTTCGGCGCCCAGGATCGAACAGCGATCCGGAAAATTGCCCTTGAAATGGGCGGTATCGATTTCGATCCGCCGGATGCGCCCACGCCTGGCCAAGGCCAGGATCGCCCAATCATTGCCCGGCTCGCGCCGCCGCCTGGTCTCCCAGCCGTCGCCCATGTCCACGCCGCGCCCGGGATAGAGGAGGTTCATGGGCGAACCGTAATGCTGGTCGGAACATGCAACCGATCGCGCGCCAAGTTCGACCGCCGCCAGATTGAGCGGCGCCTTGCGATCGATCCTTGACCAATCGACCGCCACCCTTCCATAGACCCGAAGTCGTGCCACCCCCCCATCGGGGAAGATGTTGAGCCGGAGATGCGACCAAACGCCCTCGTCGGTGACCGCAAGGAAGTGGTGCGAATCGCCCTTGAGGCTGCTGGGCGCCACGATCTGACGCCACTCGGTCTTGGCCACGGGCGCGCCTTCGACCCGGCAGGCATCGATCGAGGCGGCGGGTGGATAGTTGCCGGTGAAATGGCTGGTGTCGATATCGACGCCCAGGATATTCCCAGGCAGGCCCAGTTTGACGATGCTGTGATCGTGGCCTTCGTCGCGCTTGCGCCGCGATTCCCAGCCGTCCATCCATTTGCCGTTGTCGTCATATTTGCCGGGGATGAATATTGCCGGCTCTGGATTGAGCATCCGTTCCTTGGGCGCGAAAAAATCGTCGGTGGCGAAGATCGCCTCGGCCCCCAGCCTGGCATCGGCGAGGTTGAGGAGATTGGACCCGAACGGATGGGCTGGCTGCTCGGCGACGATCATGACGATTTCCCTTAGCCCTTGAAAGGATGGTGCTCACGCCAGTGGCGGGCAATGTCGATGCGCCGGCACAACCAAACCTTGTCGTGCTTCAACACGTGATCGAGGAAGCGCTTCAAGGATTGGAACCGTCCCGGCCGGCCGATTAGCCGGCAATGCAGACCCACCGACATCATCTTGGGCCGCTCCCAGCCTTCCTCGTAGAGGGTATCGAAGGCATCCCTGAGATAGGCGAAGAACTGGTCCCCGGAATTGAACCCCTGCGCGGCGGCGAAGCGCATGTCGTTGGCATCCAAAGTATAGGGCACGATCAGATGCGGCCTGTCCACGACCCGGCTCCAGAACGGCAGATCGTCGGAATAATCGTCGGCATCGTACAGGAACCCGCCATGCTCGGCCACCAGGCGCCTGGTGTTTTCGGACGTGCGCCCGGTGTACCAGCCCAAGGGCGGGGCGCCGCAAATCCTGGTCAGGATCGCCATCGCCTGTTGCAGGTGCTCGCGCTCGATCGCCTCCGGAACGCCGTGATAGTTGATCCAGCGCAGGCCGTGGCTCGCGATCTCGTGCCCGTCCTTGAGCGCGCGCTCGATCACGCCCGGATAGCGATCGGCGGCCATCGCGACCGCGAACATAGTGAGCGCCAAGCCCCGCGCCTTGAACATATCCAAGAGCCGCCACACGCCAGCGCGCGAGCCATATTCGTAGATCGATTCCATCGACATGTGGCGCGCGCCCTGGTAGGCGGCCGCGCCGATGATCTCGGAGAGGAAGGTCTCGGAAGCCGAATCGCCATGGAGCACGCAATTCTCACCGCCCTCCTCGAAATTGAGCACGAATTGCACGGCCACGCGCGCCCCCCCGGGCCAGTTGGCGTGGGGCGCGGCCCCGCCATAACCGATCATGTCGCGCGGGTAATCGGATATCGTCATCTTTCCCCCCCGCTTACCGGCATTGGCCAGGGTAGCGCGTTAGCCAACCGAACGACCTCGCCCGGATTCTTGAAAATGCCTCAAATGGGCGAAGAAGGCGATAGCCCAGCGATCCTCGGAAATCCGCCCAGGGGTTGCAAGGAAGGTGATTGGTTCCTATGAAGCGGCCCATGTCGCCCGAGGAAATCCAAGCCCTGCTGCTCTATCGCGATGGCCTGATCCTGGTCCTGGACAAGCCGGCCGGAATGTCGGTCCATGCCGGGCCCGGCGGCGGCGACAATCTGGAGCGCCATTTCGAGCATCTGCGCTTTGGCCTGCCGCACCCACCCACACTCGCCCACCGGCTCGACCGCGACACGTCGGGTTGCCTGGTTCTGGGCCGGCACAGGAAGGCGCTCTCCAGGCTTGGCCGCCTGTTCCGGAACGGCCAGGCCGAAAAGACCTATTGGGCGATCGTTCGGGGCGCGCCGCCCGCATCCGAGGGCGTGATCGAAATCGCCTTGCGCAAGATCTCGACCAAGGAAAAGGGCTGGCGGATGGTGGCCGAATCCAAGGGCCAGAAGGCGACTACGCGATACCGTGTGCTGGGCAAGGCCGAGGGCCTCGCGTGGCTCGAACTCAAGCCCGAAACCGGCCGAACCCATCAGATCAGGGTCCATTGCGCGGAAACTGGCTGTCCCGTCCTCGGCGATCCCCAATACGGGCAATCGACGCCCGAGGACCGCACCCGGCCCCTGCATCTGCACGCGCGATCCCTGCGTTTGCCACTCTATCCCAAGAAGCCGCCGATCGAGGTCATTGCCGAGCCGCCCCGGCATATGCTGGCAGCGCTCAAGGCCTGCGGGTGGCAAGGTTCGGCAACGTAAGGTTGCTCCTTAACGCCCGAAAGATGTGCTAGCGGAGTCCGGCCAAATTTAACATGCGATGTTAAATTTGGCCGAAGCGCCGAAAAAAAGGCCAAAATCCTACGCCCGCTTCTCGCGGTCGAATTGCGTGAATTCGCGTTCGATCGAAGCCTCGATCAGGCAAGAATAGACGCGACGGACAATCGCCCGATCGGCGCCAAGGCGCCCGGCCTCTTCCGCCACTTTGCCGAGGACTTCCTCGATGCGGGCCTCGTCGCGGATTTCTTGGCGGGTCTGCTTCAGTCGCGCGGCGCCATCGATCAATCGCAGGCTCCGGGCGAGGAGCGCCACGATCTTGCGGTCGAGCGCATCGATCCTGCGGCGTAGCTCCGCCAGATTGGGCGGTGGCGCCGATCGATTGGGCGGGCCGCTCATGCCTGCTTGGCGTCGATGATCGAGCGGCGGATGTCGCGGGTGCGGGTGAACCACTCTTCGAGCTTGTCGGCCTCGCCCCAGCGGATGGCGCGCTGCAGTGCCGTCAGATCCTCGCTGAAACGCCCCAGCATTTCCAGAACCGCCTCGCGGTTGTTCAGGAACACGTCGCGCCACATCACCGGGTTGGAGGCGGCGATGCGGGTGAAATCGCGGAAACCGGAGGCCGAGAACTTGATCACCTCCGACTTGGTGGCCTCTTCCAAATGCGTGGCGGTGCCGACGATGGTGTAGGCGATGAGATGGGGCAAATGCGAGGTGATGGCCAGCACCTGGTCGTGATGCGCGGGGTCCATGATCTCGACATTGGAGCCCATGCCGATCCACAGCGCGCGCAAAATCCCCAGCGCCTTGGGATCGGTGCCGGGGACCGGCGTCAGGATCGCCCAGCGGCCCTCGAACAGATCGGCCAAGCCCGCCTCCGGCCCGGAATGCTCGGTGCCGGCGATCGGATGACCGGGAATGAAATGCACGCCCTCGGGAACCAAGGGTCCCAAATCGCGGATCACCGCCTGCTTGACCGAGCCCACGTCGGAAAGGATGGCGCCGGTCTTCAAATGCGCGCGCACGGCCTGGCCGATCGCCGCGTAGGCGCTGAGAGGCGCGCAGACGATCACCAGATCGGCGCCGGCGATCACGGTCGCGGGATCATTGGAAACCACATCGGCAAGACCCAGGCGTTCCACCGCCTGGCGCACCTCGGCCGAGGAATCGAGCGCGGTCACGCGGGTTGCCAGCGCCCTTGCCCGGACCGCACGCGCGATCGAGGAGCCGATATGCCCGATGCCGACGATCGCCACATGGCCGAGAATCGCGTTCATTGCCTGGCCGCCCCCTTGATGAAATCCTCGAGCGCATGGGCGCAGGCTCGAAGCGCGGCTTCTTCGGCGATGGTAATGCGCAGGCAATCGCCCAGGCCATAGGCGCCCATCTTGCGCGCGAGCACCCGCCTGGTGGCGAGGTAACGCGACGCCGCATCGGCATTGCGCGTGGAATCCCTTGGAAACCCGATCAGCAGGAAATTTCCGATGCTGGGATAGGGCGTGAGGCCCAACGCCCTCGCGCGATCGGCAAGCCAGGGCAGCCAGCGATCGTTGTGCGCCTTTGCCGCGCGCATGTGCTCCGCGTCGCCCAAGGCCGCGATTCCCGCTTCTTGCGCCGGCGCCGGCACGTTGAAGGGGCCGCGAATGCGATTGAGAACATCGGCGATCGCGGGCGGGCAATAGGCCCAGCCCAGGCGGAGCGCCGCGAGCCCGAAGATCTTGGAGAAGGTACGGGTCATGACCACGTCACCGCGACCACGTGCCAGTTCCACGCCAGAGGAATAATCGGCGCGATCCACGTATTCGGCGTAGGCCGCATCGACCACCAGCAGCACGTTATCCGGCAATCCATCGCGCAACCGCTCGAGTTCAGCGCCGCTCACATGGCTGCCGGTCGGGTTGTTGGGATTAGCGAGGAAACACAATCTGGTGCGCGGATTCGCCGCCTTGATGAGCGCCTCCACATCGGCGCGCAGGTCCTGTTCCGGCGCGGTCACCGGATTGGCGCCCACCGATTTGGCGGCGATCGGATAAACCAGAAAACCATGCCGGGAATAGAGCACTTCGTCGCCCGGCCCGGCATAGGCGCGGACCAGCAATTGCAGCAATTCGTCCGAGCCGGCGCCGCAAACGATGCGCTCCGGGTCGAGGCCCCACATCTTTCCGATCGCCTGGCGCAATCGGGTGGCGCCGCCATCGGGATAGCGGTGCAATTCGCCCGCCATGTCGCGATAGGCGGCGATCGCGCTAGCACTCGGCCCCAGCGCCCCTTCGTTCGACGCCAGGCGATGAACGGCGCCTGGGCCCGGCAGGCCATGATCGCCGGGCACGTAGGGCTCGATCTCGAGAATGCCGGGGCGAACGCTGAGGGGCATTGGTCTATCGATCCCTAGAGGAAGCGGTCAGGAGAGTGGCGTCTGGTCGACCAGCTCGGCAAGGTCCAATGGTGTCGCATAGGATCCGATGATCCGCGTTCTGGTCGCGAGCCTGGCCAGGGCTTTGTCGATCGCGGGCGAAGGGTCGGTCCAGAAGCCGCCCAGCTCGACCAAGGTCAAGCCATTGTCGGCGACCGCCAGCACGCGCGCGCGGGGCTCGACGGCAACGATCGCCCCCAGAAGCGCGGCATGATCGCAACCCGGAAGCCGTTCGAGGCCTAGCAGGCTGCAATCCTCGCCCGAAGCCTCATTGAGGGCAAGGCCGACCACCAGTCCGGCGCAAGCCCCATTGCGCTGATTGCCGCCATCGCCGAAGGGCAGGCGACCCATGACATGGGGAAGGCCAGCATTGCGATCCATCAGCAGCGGCCACCACGGCTCGGCCTCGGCGGCGCTGGGCAAGGGCAGAATACCGAGTGTGGCCCCACCCCGCCGGATCGCGTCCAGAACCAGAATGGCGCTGGCATGGGCCTGGATCTCCACCCTGGTGCCGTAATGGTCCCGGGCCAGATCCCAAAGACCCGGCCGATTGCTCGGCGCATGGACGGCAACCGCGAAGGGTCCCTCGACCTGCAGCAGGGCCGAGATCATCTCGCGCCACATCCGCACCACCACCGCGCGCGGCAATGGCCCGCGGTGCCGGCGCACCAGCCGGCGCAGGATATTGGCCTCGCGCGCCGGCCGGATGAAGGTGGCGCCGTCGGCAAAGCTTCGCCCGACCGGATGCAGGCGCGCCTTGACCTCGCCGACCGCCACCGCCAGATCGGCGCGGCGCATCAGCAGGTCATGGATCTGGCTGTCGATCCCGTCGATCTCCCGACGGAGCCGCGCCAGTTGATCGTCAAAATCGTCCATCGGGCGTGGAAACTTCAGCGTTTTCGGTCGGTCAGTGATAGTCGCTCGACGGCGCAAAAGCAAAGCGGAAAAGCAAAGAAAGCGTTGACTCCAGGCGCTTGGCCCCTATTCATTTTGCCCGGTTCGCCGCTACCGAAAGCAATCCGAAGGATGACCTCGCTCAGCACTCACCCCGCCGGACAATCGCCGGATTTGCCTGGCAAGCGCCTGGTCTTCGGGCCGGAGCGCCGTCTGCGGCTGGATTGCGGTATCGATTTCGGGCCGGTGACGCTTGCCTACCAGACCTATGGCGCGCTGAACGCCGACAAATCGAATGTCATCCTCATTTGCCATGCCTTGACCGGCGACCAATTCGTGGCGGAAACCCACCCCATCACGGGAAAGCCCGGCTGGGGGCAGACCATGGTAGGGCCCGGCAAGACCATCGACACCGAGCGCTTCTTCGTGATTTGCGCCAATGTGCTGGGCGGCTGCATGGGCACGTCCGGCCCCGGCGATCTCGACCCCGCCACGGCCAAGTCCTATGGCCTGGATTTTCCGGTCATCACGGTGGCCGACATGGTGCGCCTGCAGACCTGGCTCCTCGATCACCTCGGCATCGAGCAACTGTTTGCAATCATCGGCGGATCGATGGGCGGCATGCAGGTGCTGCAATGGGCGGCCGAATATGGCGATCGGGTGTTCGCGGCCATTCCGGTTGCCTGCGCCGCCAGGCATTCGGCGCAGAACATCGCCTTCCACGAGGTCGGGCGCCAGGCGATCATGGCCGATCCCGAATGGCGCGGCGGCGATTACTTGGCCCAGGGCACCAATCCGGCGGCCGGGCTTTCGGTCGCCCGGATGGCGGCCCACATCACCTATCTGTCCGAGACCGCGCTGCATCGTAAGTTCGGGCGCAACCTCCAGGACCGGTCGGGACTGAGCTACGGCTTCGGCGCCGATTTCCAGGTGGAAAGCTATCTCCGGCATCAGGGATCGATCTTCGTCGATCGGTTCGACGCCAATTCCTATCTCTACATCACCCGGGCGATGGATTATTTCGATCTGGCGCTCGCTCATGGCGGCCATTTGGCCAGCGCCTTTCGCGGCACCAAGGTCAGGTTCTGCCTGTTCTCCTTCACCGGCGACTGGCTGTTCCCGACTTCGGAGAGCCGCACCATCGTGCACGCGCTGAACGCGGTCGCGGCCAATGTCAGTTTCGTCGAGATCGAGAGCGACAAGGGCCACGACGCCTTCCTGCTGGAGGAGCCGGAATTCTTCCAGGTCCTGCAGGGCTTCCTGGATGGCTGCGCCGAGCATCGCGGAATCGCGTGATCATGGCATACGTCGATTCCGCGGGCAGTGCCAACTTTCGAATAGGCGTGATGCATGAACCGCACCGATGCCGCGACGAAAGTTGGCATATGTTACCAAATGATGGTACCCGCCGGCGTGAATGGGCGGGGTCATTTGGCTCGAACCATCCATCAGCGACGGCGGGTATTGGGCCAACTTTCGAATAGGCGTGATGCATGAACCGCTCCGATGCCGCGACGAAAGTTGGCATATGTTGCCAAATGATAGTACCCGCCGGCGTATGATGGCGGAGGGCTTTCGATGAATCGGTCAGTCCCTCGACGGGCGGGTACTGGGGCCGCCAAGCGCATCCGCGTCGATCTGCAGCTGATGGCCGACATGGTCGAGCCGGGCTCGCGGGTGCTGGACGTGGGTTGCGGCGATGGGGCGCTCCTGGATTACCTGGTGCATTTCAAGGGCGTGGATGGGCGCGGCATGGAATTGAGCCAGGCCGGCGTCAATGCGTGCGTTGCCACAGGCCTCTCGGTCATCCAGGGCGACGCCGATATCGATCTCGGCGACTATCCATCCGACGCCTTCGATTACGTGATCCTGTCGCAGACCCTGCAGGCGACCCGCGATCCCAAGCAGGTGCTGGCCCAATTGGTGCGCATCGGTCGGCGCGCCATCGTCTCGTTCCCCAATTTCGGCCATTGGCGCGTGCGCTGGAGATTGTTGTGGTCGGGGCGCATGCCCGAGACCGCCAGCCTGCCCGCGCATTGGCACGACACGCCCAACATCCATCTGTGCACGATCCGGGATTTCCTGGCGCTCTCGGCCGAGATGGGCATCGAGATCGAGCGCGCGCTCGCCATCGACGACAAGGGCCAGGCAATGGCGGCGATCGGCCATTGGGCGGCCAATCTGCTCGGCGAACAGGGAATGTTTCTGCTGAAGCGGCCGTGACCGGCTATGAGCGTGTGCTCCTGGTGGCCTGCGCGGGAGCGGGCAGTGAAAGCGCGAAACGCGAGCGCTGGCGCTTGGCCGCGATCGGCTGGGCGCCATAGAGCTGCTTCATCGCCTCGACCAGGATGACGCCCGAGAGCGCCCCCAGCCAGCGATGCCCGATCCGCTCCCAACCCGGCGCCATCGACAGCCAAGGCCGCCAGCGCAATGGCAGAAAGAAAAGCGCGCGCTCCGCGCGCAAGGGCGTGAAGGAGTGCCGGCGCAAGAGATTGGTCAGTTGCCGGTGGCTAAAGGGTTGGCCGAAACCGAAGGGCGTGCGCTCTGTATGGGACCACAGGCCGCGCCGGTTCGGCGCCACCACCAGCAACCGCCCGCCGCCCGAGAGCACCCGCCAAACCTCGCGCAGCATGTCGCCGGCGTGATCGGAAGATTCCAGCGCATGCACCAGCAGCACTCGGTCGATGGAATTGTCCGGAAAGGGCAATTCGACCTCGTCGGCGAGCGTCACGGCCCCTGGCTCGCCGGGCGGCCAAGGGAGCACGCCCTGCCCGGCCGGCATGATGGCGAGCACGCGCTCCGCCTCGGGGCCGAATTGCCGCAGATAGGGGGTGGCGTAGCCGAGTCCCAATAACCGTTGCCCCGAAAGATCGGGCCACAGGGCGCGGATGCGCAGCTTCAGCAGATGGCGTGTCACCCGGCCCATTTCGGTGCCGTAGAAGTCCTGCAAATCGACGACGTCCTGCCACATTTCGGAAAGCGCCCTTGCCACCTTGCCAATTGATTATGCCATATCGGCTGCTATCGTGCGCCAGCCCTTGTGAACAGAATAGAATTGCTCCCATGACCGATCCCGCGACCAATCCGTTCGACATCGCGATCGTGCCCTTGCTGAAGGACAATTACGGCTATCTCCTGCACGACCGCTCGAGCGGCCAGACCGCCATCGTCGATCCTTCCGAGGCCGAGCCGGTACTGGCCGCCGCGGACCAGCGGAGCTGGCGCATCAGCCATGTCATCAACACCCATCACCACCACGATCACAGCGGCGGCAATCTGGGCCTGAAGCGCGCCTGCCAGCCGGCGGTGATCGGCCCCGCCTACGACCGCCAGCGTATACCCGCGCTGACCCAGGCGATCGACGAGGAAAGCGGACTCGATTTCGCCGGCCATCGTGCCCAGGTGCTGTTCATTCCCGGCCACACCAGGGGCCATATCGCGCTTTTTTTCGAGACCGCCAAGGCGTTGTTCTGCGGCGACACCTTGTTCTCGATCGGCTGCGGGCGGATGTTCGAGGGCACGCCCGATCAAATGTGGGCATCGCTCAAGAAGCTGCGCGCGCTCCCCGACGACACCTGGGTCTATTGCGGGCACGAATACACCGAGGCCAATTGCCGGTTCGCCCTCACCATCGATCCGGCGAACACGGGGCTCCGCGATTATTCGGCCGCGGTCAGGGCGGCGCGTGCCAAGCGCGAGGGCACCATTCCCTCGATCCTGGGGATCGAGAAGCAATGCAACCCTTTCCTTCGCGCCGATGCGCCTCTGTTCCTGGAGAGGTTCGGCGGCGAGGCCAGGGACCCGGTGATGGCCTTCGCCGCCATCCGCCAGGCCAAGGATTCATTTTAAGGCAAACTGGAGATGGACCCATGAAGCTTCTCTATACCGGCACCTCGCCTTACGCCCGCAAATGCCGGGTGGTTGCAATCGAGTCCGGGCTTGCCGCGCGGGTCGAGATCGTGGAAACGAGCCCGGCGGATCCCAAATCCGGCTTGAGCGAGGCCAACCCCTTGCACAAGATCCCGGCCCTTGTTCGCGACGATAGCTCGGCGCTCTATGATTCGCCGGTGATCTGCGAATATCTTGACCAGATGGGCGGCGGTCGCCTGTTTCCGCCGGCGGGCGAGGCGCGCTGGCAGGCGCTGCGACGCCAGGCGCTGGGCGATGGCATCATGGACGCGGCGATCCTGCGCCGGTCGGAATCGCAGCGGCCGCAAGACCTGCGCTCGGCCGACTGGGACAAATTACAGAAAACAAAGATCGATCAAGGCCTCGACGCGCTCGAAACCGATCCAATGCCCTCGGGCATGGATATCGGCACCATCACCATCGCGATCACGCTCGATTACCTGGATTTCCGGTTTCGGGCCGATGCCTGGCGCGATCGCCATCCCAAACTCGCGGAATGGCACAAGATCATCTCGCAGCGCCCGTCCCTGCAATCGACGCTGCCGAAGGACTAGAGCGGCTGCTGCAATCTCGACGCCAGGTGGAGCACCAGGAGCGCGTTTCCAGCCAGGATGCTGGCGATCATGAAAAAGAGCAGCACATAGCGGTGGATGTTGGATTCGCGGGCCGAGGTGAGGCCGCGCGCGCGGCGCAGCAGATTGGAGAATTGTTGGCTGACGAGGGCGATCTTGGCGCGCTCGGTCCCCTGCCAGAATTGATAGATGAACAGCGAATAGATGGCGCCCACGCTAAGCGCGATGGAGATCGCGACCACGATCCGGGGCAGGGACGAATCCGAGGCCGTCATGCGCCCGAGCATGCCCAGGACGAAGAACAGCAGGAGCGTGCCGGCCAGCGTCTTCCATTGCTGCATCTTGGCGAAGCGCACCGAATCGGCGCATTCGCGATAAAGCATCAGCATCTCGCCATGCGTGTTCGGGTCGAGCGCGCTGGGGGTCAGCGGCTCCTCGGGCGCCGCCTCGGGCGCACTACCCTTCTCCGTTTGCTTTGTCGCCGCCATGATCCAATCCTGAATTCCCAGGATCGATGCTCACAGGAGCGAGTAAAAATATGGTTAACGACAGGTTTTTCGCCGCGAACTCTATGGCTTCGGCCCCTTCGCCGCCTCGACGAGCGGCGGGTCGGGCTCCACGCGATAGGCGTTGACCAGGCGGTTGGTTTCGTTGGCCATGCCAACGACCGCGATCAATTCCTTCAGCATGGCATCGCTCATGCCGGCCCGGCGCGCGGCCGCCATGTGCGAGACCGTGCAATAATCGCAGCCATTGGTGATCGAGACCGCGAGATAAAGCATCTCCTTGGTCTTGGGATCGAGGGCACCCGGCGCCATCACTTGCTTGACACTCTCCCCAGTGCGCTTCAGCCCCGCCGGGTCGTTGGCGAGCACCTTCCAGAAATCGTTGATCCAGTCGACTTGGCGCGTCCTCTTGATGTCGTCGAAGATGGCGCTTATCTCGGCGCTCGCCTCTTTCTCTTCGATCGGCGGATAGATGGCCATGATCAGTACATATGCTGGCCGCCGTTGATCGACAAGGTCGATCCGGTGATGAAGCCGCCCTCGTCGGCCACCAGGAAGAGGACGCCGCGTGCAATCTCCTCGGCCTTGCCCAGGCGCCCGACCGGGACCTTGGCCACGATCTTCTCCAGCACATGCGGCGGCACCGCGCGTACCATTTCGGTGTCGATATAGCCCGGCGCGATGGCGTTCACGGTAATGCCCTTGCCCGCTCCCTCCTGGGCCAGCGCCTTGGTGAAGCCGTGGATGCCGGACTTGGCGGCGGCGTAATTCACCTGGCCATATTGGCCGGCCTGGCCATTGATCGAGCCGATATTGACGATCCGTCCGAACCCCTTCTCGCGCATGGAATCGATCACCAGCCGGCAGAGATTGAAGCACGAGGTCAGATTGGTCTGAATGACCGCGGCCCAGGCCTCCGGCGACATGCGCTGCAGCACCCCATCGCGGGTGATGCCGGCATTGTTGACCAAGATTTCGATCGGGCCGAGGTCGGCGACGATGCGCGCCACCCCAGCCTCACATTGTTTGAAGTCGCCGACATCGAATTTGTAGGCCGCAATCCCATGCTTGGCCGAGAACGCGCGCGCGTTCTCGTCATTGCCGCCGTAATTGGCCGCCACCTTGTAGCCGGCAGCCTTGAGTGCCAATGCGATCGCCTCGCCGATGCCGCGCGTGCCGCCCGTCACCAATGCCACTCGTGCCATTTTCCGCTCCCCCCGAATTTCGGTCTTGGTTTCTTATGGAATGAAAGTCAGCGCTCGACGCAAAGCGCGATGCCCATGCCGCCCCCGATGCAAAGCGTGGCCAGGCCCTTCTTGGCGTTGCGCCTGCCCATTTCGTGCAGCAGCGTGACCAGCACGCGGGCACCCGAGGCGCCGATCGGATGGCCGAGCGCGATCGCGCCCCCATTGACGTTGACCTTGGCCGGATCGAGGCGCAATTCCTTGTTGACGGCGCAGGCCTGGGCGGCGAAGGCCTCGTTGGCCTCGATGAGATCGAGGTCCTCGGCCTTCCAGCCGGCTCTTGCCAAAGCGGCGCGGCTGGAGGGTATGGGGCCGGTGCCCATGATCGCCGGATCGACGCCGGCGGTGGCCCAGGAGGCGATCCTGGCCAAGGGCGTGAGGCCGCGACGCTTGGCCTCGTCCGCGCTCATCAGCACCAGGGCGGCCGCGCCATCATTTAGCCCCGAGGCATTGCCGGCGGTGACCGATCCGTCCTTCTTGAAGGCCGGGCGCAGCTTGGCCAAGGATTCGGCCGTGGTGCCGTGTTTGGGGTACTCGTCATCGGCCACGACCACATCGCCCTTGCGGCTGGCGATGGTGACGGCCACGATCTCGTCCTTGAATTTTCCGGCCTTCTGCGCGGTCTCGGTCTTCTGTTGTGAATGCGCGGCGAAGCGATCCTGGTCCTCGCGCGTGATCTGCCATTTCTCGGCCACATTCTCGGCGGTGACGCCCATGTGATAGCCGTTGAAGGCATCCCACAACCCGTCCTTGATCATGGTGTCGATCAGTTGCGCGTCCCCCATCTTGGTGCCATTGCGCAAATGCAGGCAATGCGGCGCCTGGCTCATGCTTTCCTGGCCGCCGGCGACCACGATCTCCGCCTCGCCCAACCGGATCGCCTGATAGCCGAGTGCGACCGCGCGCAAGCCCGATCCACAAAGCTGATTGATCTGATAGGCGGTCCGGTCCATCGGAATGCCCGCCGCCATCGCCGCCTGCCTGGCTGGATTCTGCCCGGCGCCCGCCGACAGGATCTGGCCCAGAACAACCTCGGTCACGTCCTTGGGATCGACCTTGGCGCGCGCGAGCGCCGCGCCGATCGCGATCTTGCCGAGTTCATGCGCCGGCAGGCTGGAGAGCGCACCGCCGAACGCGCCAATCGGCGTGCGCTGGGCGGCAACAATCACGACGTCGGTCATGGCTTTCCTCTCCGGTTTCGAATTTGTTGGTTAATGTTTTTGCTGCAGTGCAGCAAAATACGGGAAACCGTGGAAAATCGCAAGTCACATTCAGGCGCCCGGGCGAAATGTCACGGGTGGGCTGGTGCCAATTTTCGAAAAGGTGCGATGCATGAAAGGCTCCGATGAACCTTGGAAAGTCGGGCCGCATGTTACCAAACGATAATACCCCGCCGTCGTGCGACTTCCGGGGTCATTTGGTTCGAATCATCTAGTCTCACGACGGGCGGGTACTAGGGTCTCGATCCAGCGCGCCAGGGGATCCCATACTTGCGAGCGGGCCGATCCACCGACCATCATGCCGATATGTCCGGCCTTGGGCACCAGGGTTTCGCCCCCCTGGAGCGCCCGGGCGAGTGCCAACGCGCTTTCCGGCGGCACGATCCGATCGTTGGAAGGCACGATGGAGATCGAGGGCAATCGCAGCCGATGCGGGTCGACTGCGCTCCCACCGACACGCCAGGCATTGCGGGCGGGCGCGTTGGCGCCATACCACTCGGTCAGGCATTCGCGCGCGACTGGTGCGGCGAGCCCGGTCCCGTCATTCAGCCAATCCTCGAGCGCCACGAACCGCCTTGCATGCTCGCTTGCATGATCCATTTCCTCGAAACGCCGGAACTTGTTGAGGAGCGCTACGGGATCGAGGAGCGCGAACAAGGATTGCAGCAAATCGACCGGGAATTCGCCGAGTACCGCGATGAGCGGCTCCAGCTTGGCCCCGATCGCACCGATGAGGCGCGCTTGCTGGGCGGCCTCGCCGGCGTGAAAATCCCAGGGTGTGGCGAGACAGGCGAGGCCGGCCAACCGACCTTGCGCGCGCAAGGCCAGCGCCAAAGCCAGCATGCCGCCCATGCAATAGCCGATGGCGACGATCGGACCGCTCCCCTCACGCTCGACGGCGCCGAGCGCGCCTTCCAATCTTCGAGCGATGTAATCCTCCAGAGTGAAGGATTTTTCCAATTCGCCGGGCGCCCCCCAATCGATTACGAAGGGGGCGAACCCGCGCCGGGCCATGTCCTGCAGGAAGCTCTGGTCCTCCAGAAGATCGAGGATGTAGTAGCGGTTGACCAGAGACGGAATGACCAGCAGTCGGGCCGCACTCGGGGGAATGCCGGGCGAGCCGCTCGCGCGGTAGTCGCGAAGTTTCGTGGTGCCGTCGCCCCAGATCACCGACCTTTCCGGCGGCGACCGGCGATAGGCATGGCGGCGATAGGCAAGCGTGCCATCAAGGAATTCCCCGAGGCGCCGATGCCCCTCGCGCAAGAGCGCGCCGGCGATCTCCCCCCGGTCAGGATTTTCGGGGTCGAGCCCGGCTTCGGTGAGCAGGCTTGACAGGCGTCGGGCGAGGTCCGCGCCCGGAGTTTCCGGCCCTGCCTTCGAAAGCCGCGAGGCGTTTCTCAAGGCGGGCCAGGCGATCGCGGAATTCCCCCATAGAGAGTGCGCCAGCATCAGGTGCTGCGGTAGCGGCCTTGGCCCCAGTCTTCGCGTTTGCGGCACGGAATGGTGTTGCGTCTGCGCCAAAATTCACCCCTCCCGGCCCGGTCGCCCCCGAACCCCGGAATGCCCCCGGCCCGGCAGCCGCTGGGCCCTGGAATAATTGTGCCCAGAGATTTTGCATCCAGGAAGCGGTACCCGGTGGGGCCTGGAACCCGCCCTGGGCCGGATTGGCGGCCAGAAGTCGCAACATCTGCGCCGTCAATTCGGGATCGGCGGCGACCGCGCCGAGGTGATCCTGCCATAAATCCAAGAGTTTGCGCGCCAGATCGTCCCAATCCGGCGCCTTCTTGCCGGGTGATTCGCTGTCCCTGGTCCGCGCCATGCACCCCATCCGAACCGAGCCGAATGATTAAAGATTAGGGCCAGTTCCGCCTTTTCGCAATGCAGCTATTGCATTGCCAAGAGAGGGGTCGAATTTGCTATGCTCCATTTCGCATCTGCGTAATCCAACAGCGAGATCACCAGGGGCCAGGCGCATGAATTCGAGAGAGGACAAGGAAAGGAAGCCGGCGGTTCGGATCAAGAAATACGCCAACCGGCGGCTCTACAACACCGCGACCTCGTCCTATGTGACGCTGGATTATCTGGCGCAGATGGTGCGCGAGGGCCAGGATTTTACCGTCGAGGACGCCAAGACCGGCGAGGACATCACGCGCTCGGTCCTGACCCAGATCATCGTCGAGGAGGAAGCCAAGGGGCAGACCATGCTGCCCATCAATTTCCTGCGCCAGCTCATCAGCCTCTATGGCGACAACCTGCAATTCCTGGTGCCGCGCTATCTGGAACAGAGCATGGAGGCCTTTTCCAGCAACCAGGAGCGGATGCGTCAATACGTGAAGGACAGTTTCGGCCCCATATTCCCCTTCGACCGCTTCCAGGAAATGTCCAAACAGAACATGGCCTTTTTCGAACAGGCGATGAGCCTATGGAACCCGTTCAAGACGAATCCGCCCGAGCCGGCGCGGGCAGAGCCAAGGCCGCGGGAAGCGGGCCCAGGGGAAACCAGCCATCGGGAACCGGCGCCCAAGGATGGGGCCCCAAGGGATAATACCAAGGCCGACGATCTCACCGATTTGAAGGCGCAAATGCACGCGCTGCAGCGCCAGTTCGAAACCCTGGTGAAGTCCCAGCCCAAGGACGATAAAGGGCAATAGGAAGAAGTCAGGCTGCGGTGACTGCCGGCTGCGTGCTGCTCTTCGGCCGCTCCCGATCCTTGTTGAGGTGACGCTCGACCCAATTGAGGACTCGGGTCAGCAGAAACACCAGCACGATGTAGACGATGGCGGCGCCGATCAGCGTTTCATAGACCCGGAAGGTCTGCTGGCGGATGTAGGCGGAGGTGCCAAGCACTTCGTAGACGGTGATGGTCGAGGCCAGCGACGTCGCCTTCAGAAGAAGAATGGTCTCGCTCGACATCGCCGGCAGGCAGATGCGGATCGCGCGCGGCAGCGTGATGCGCCGGAACACCAGCCATTTCGACATGCCGAAGGCTCGCGCCGCTTCGATCTCGCCATGGGGCACGCCCTGGATGGCGCCTCGCAGGATTTCGCCGGTATAGCCGGCGGTGTTGAGGGTGAGCGCGAAAATCGCGTACCAGATGCCGTCGCGTAGGAACGGCAGGGCCCGCATGATCGGCTTGTCGCCGATGGTGACGTCCGCCAGCACCTGGCCAAGGCCGTAATAGATCAAGTAGATCTGGACCAGGAGCGGCGTGCCGCGCATCAGCAGACAGAAGCCGTAGGAGGGAACCCAGAGGGCCGGGTTGGGCGACAGGCGGCCGAGCGAGATCGGCACCGCCGCCAGATTGCCGAACACCAGCGGAATCGCCGTCAGCAGCAAGGTCAGCGGGATCGCAGCAATCAACAGCGGCATCGTGTAGGCGCCGAAGAAGCACAGATCGAAGCTATGGGGATCAGCGCGCAAGCTCTCCAGCCAGGCGCTCGAAGCATAGCATTGGCTTAGATAACGCAACGGATCGAAAGAGAACAGGACGTCGAGAAAATCCATCGTCGCCCCCGCTCAGGCCCGGCGCACGCCGCGCGAGGCGCGCTTCTCGACCGCGTGAAGCACGAACATGGAGACGATGGTGATGCACAAGAACAGCGAAGCCGAGACGGAATAGGCGAACAGGTATTCCTTGGTCTCCGAGGCCACGATCTTGCCCGTAAGCAGCGTCTCGGCGAAGGCGCCGAGCACGCTGATAAGCGCGCTGTCCTTGGTGATGTTCAGCCACTGGTTGCCCATGCCGGGAAGGGCGAAACGGATCATCTGCGGAAAGATGATCCGACGGAACCTGAGCGCGCCGCTCATGCCGAAGGCCTTGGCCGCCTCGCCCTGACCCTTGTGGATGGACAGAATGGCCCCGCGCAGGATCTCGGTCAGATAGGCCCCGTAGATGAAGCCGAGGGCGGCGACGGCAGCGCCGAAGGCCGGGATCTCGATGTCGCTGCTGAACAGGCCGGTCGCGAGCAGCACCTGCTTCAGTGCCGAGGTGCCGGAATAGTAGATGATCAGAAGCAAAAGGAGTTCAGGCAGGGCCCGAATGATGGTGGTGTAGAAGTCGCCGATCCGGTTCAGCCACTTGTTGGGGCTGAGCTTGGCGCCGGCACCCAGGAGGCCGAAGCCGAAGCCGACGATGTAGCTGCTGACGCTGAGTTGAATGGTCAGCCAGACGCCGCGAACGAATTCGTCGCCCCAGCCGGAATCGCCATAGGCCAGCAATCCCCAAATCGAGCCCTCTTCTTCCATGCCCGCATCCCCCCATTCGTCGCGCGGAAGATTCTTGCCGCCAAATAACTAGCACAAAAACGAAAAATGCCGCCCGGCTTTTCCGGCCGGGCGGCTGCATCGAGGCTCGGTCGACCAATCCTCAATACATGGGCTCGGTCATCTGGCCCACCAGCTCCGGATACTTGTTGGTGATTTCGTCCCATTTGCCGCTGATCGAGACTTGCTTGAGGGCGGCGTTGAGCGTCTCCTTGAGCGCGGTGTCGCCCTTGCGAAGGCCGCCGCCCACGCCATAACCGAACAGCGGGTCCTGCGGATGGGTGATCACCACCTTGAATCCCTTGCCCTGATCCGATTCCAGGAACGGGGTCAGCGTGTTCAGGGATTCCGAGATGTAATCGAGCCGACCAGCCGCCAGATCGGCCAAGCCGTTGTCGAGCGTGTCGTAGAGCTTCACCTCGGCCGCCGCGCCGAAATACTTCTGGATGAAATCGGCGTGGATGGTCGCGGTCTGCACACCGATTACCTTGCCCTTCAGGCTGTCGGCGTTGGCGTAATCGATCTTGGTGTCGTCGGTCTTGGACCCGATCAGCACCGAGGGGCCGTCATAATAGAAATCGGTGAAGTCGATGACTTCCTTGCGCTTGTCGGTGATGGTCATCGACGACCAGATCACGTCGATCTTCTTTTCCTGGAGTGCCGGAATGATGCCATCCTAGGCCACCTCGACCAGCTTGCAATCGAGCTTGCCCGCCGCGCAAACTTCGTTCATCAGGTCGATTTCCCAGCCGACCCAGGTGCCGGCCTCGTTCTTCGAGGAATAGGGCGGATAAGGCTCCGCCGCGACGCCGAACTTCACTTCCTCGGCCTGGGCCGCGAACGCGGACAACGCCATGACCGCGCCGGCCAAAAGGCCGCCGAATAGCTTTTTCATGATCCTAGTCCCTTGATGGTTGGACACTTGTTTCGTGGATTCCGGCCGCCGCGATCGTTGGAAACCGCGCGCGGCCGATCCGCCTCCCGGGCCATTGTTCTTGGTGACATCGTCACCCGATTCGGCCGGCCCTTGGCCGATCGGATGGCGTGAAACCTAGCACGGCACGATGCCCGCTGGGTAGCCCAATTCACCGGGAAACACCGGCAAATCCCGGTGAATTGCTTGCCTGACCGAACGGTCAAAGCGTGGCCAGAAACCGCCCAAGGCGATTCATGGCCTCGTCAAGCCGATCCTCGCCTTGGGCAAAGCAGAGGCGCAAATACCCCTCGCCACCGGCGCCGAAGGCGGTTCCCGGCGCCAGGCCCACCTTCCCCTCGCGCACCAGCCGCTTGCAGAATTCGACCGGATCCCCCATCTCCGCCACCCGGAGCATCAGGTAGAAGCTGGCCGAGGCGGGCACCACGCCGACCCGGTTCATGGCGCCCATTCGGGCCAGGACCAAGTCGCGCCCACGCCGGCAGCGATCGACCATCCAGTCGACCCAACCGTCGCCCTCCCTGAGGGCGACGATGCAAGCGCGCTGCAGGAAGGCCTGCCCGCCCGAAGTATTGAACTCGATCAATCGGTCGAACTGGTCGGTCAAGCCCCGGGGCGTCACCATCCAGCCCACGCGCCAGCCGGTCATGGCCCAGGTCTTGGAGAAAGAATTGACCACGAAGACCGGATCCTCCGGCGCCGCCAGTTCCAGGAACGAGGGCGCCACGCGCTGGCCATAGACCAATCGGTTGTAGACCTCGTCGGCGATGATGGCGATATTGCGCGCCCGGGCAAAATCGAGGGTCGCGCGGCGCTGGTTCTCGGGCATGATCCAGCCTGTGGGATTGCCGGGCGAAGCCAGATAGATGGCCCGCGTGCGTTCGTCGCAGGCCTCGAACAGGCGATCGAGATCGAGGTGCCAACCCCGATCGTCGCCTTGCATCGGCACCTGGCGGTCGACGCCGCCCTGGATTCGGATCGCAGCGAAGATGTTGGGCCAGACCGGTGTCACGCAGACAATATTGTCCCCGGCGCCGACCAGGGCCTGGACCAACAGCATCATGGCATTCATGCCGCTGCTGGTCACGGTGATGCGATCGTCGGTTAAGTTAACGCCATAGAGATTGCGGTGATAGTCGATCAGCGCCTGGCGCAATTCGGGAAGGCCGCGCTTGTGGGTGTAGAAGGTCTCGCCCTCCGAGAGCGCCTTGGTGGCCGCGTCGCAGATGAAGCGCGGCGTCGGCAGATCGCCCTCGCCCACCCACATGCCGATCACATCGGGAATATCGAAGCCCATGCGCCAGACCTCGACGATCTTGGATTCCTCGAGATTGGCGATTTCCGGGCGGAGCGTGAGTTTTTGGTTGGGCGGCTGGATCATGGGTTCAGCGGATGATGGCGGATTGCGGGGTGGCGGGCGCGCGGCGAAGCGCCAGCAGATTGCCAATGAGGACCAGCGCCACGCCAGGCACGGCCTGGATCGGCCAGTGATAATCCTCGAACCAGGTGCTGAGCGCCAGTGCCAGGATCGGGAACAGGATCGTGGCATAGGCGGCGCGCCCGGCGCCGATACGCCGCACCAAAGTGAGGAAGCAGCCGAAGGCGATCACGCTGGCGAACAGCGACAGGAAGAGGAGCGACAGGGTGTAGACCGGCCGCGGGTCGTAGATGATCTCGGCGCCGCCCACGAGTGCTGCGCCAAGGGCGCCCAGCGCTCCCACGCCCATGCCAAGCGTATTCGATTCCATGACCGGCACGCCCATCAACCCCAGCTTCAAGGACGCCATGTTGCCGAGCGAGGCCGAATAGGTCCCGGCCAACGACAAGACCAGGCCCAGTGTCGCACCCGAGCGCCAATCGAGGGCGGCGATTTCCGGCCAAAACACCAGCGCGATGCCGGCCAGGCCCAATCCCGCGCCCAGTGCCACATTGCGTTCGATCCGCTGCCCGAACATCAGGTGCGCGTTCACCATGTTCATGACGATGATGGTCGAGAACACGACCGATAAGAGGCCGGTCACCAGATATTGCGCCGCCAAATAGAAGAAGATGTAATTGACGCAGAACAGGCTCAATCCCAGCCCCACGATGTAGAGATTGGCGCGCGCCGGAAAGTGCAGTCGGCGGCGCCTGATCGCGCAATAGAGTGCCAGCATCAGGAAGGCGAGGCAGAACCGATAAGCGATCGACATCTCGGGCGCGACCAATCCCAATTGATACTTGATCGCGAGCCACGACGTGCCCCAGATCAGGACGACGATGACGTAATGGAAAGCGGTGGGCATTCTAATACCCGCCGTCGCCGATGGGTGTTTCGGCAACATGGCTCATCGGGCGCTCGGCGGCGGGTATTGTCGTTTGGCGACAGGCGCCAACTTTCGTGA
Organism: uncultured Rhodospirillaceae bacterium; assembly: GCA_964542425.1. Taxonomy (GTDB): domain Bacteria; phylum Pseudomonadota; class Alphaproteobacteria; order Dongiales; family Dongiaceae; genus Dongia_A. The sequence goes on from CAZIUB010000027.1 coordinate 36,713, forward strand.
AAGCATGGGGCGGTTTCATGGACTGCTTATCTTCGAAAGTTGGCAAGGGCGCCGAGGAATTGAAATCGAGGCGGGAACCTAGCGAAGGCGCTTGGGCCGGGCAACCCGGTGCGGTGCATGGCGCCAATGCCGCGTGGGCAATGCTTCAGTTACCTTCGGAAGCGTCCGCGGCCAGCCGGCGCGCGATTTCCGGCATGAGACCGGCCTCGACATTGGCGAAGGCGAGACGCAGGTAATCCTCCTGGGCGGGTCCGAACATGGAGCCGGGCAACGCCAGCAGGTTCTGTTTTTCAGCGAGCCGCCGCGCCACCTCGGAAGCGGACGCCCCACGATGCGGGTGGCGCAGATAGGCGAAATAGGCCCCGACACTGACCATCTCATAACCCAGATCGTTGCGTGCAAATGCGCGTGTGATCGCCTGGCCGCGCTCGCGCATCATCAACGTGTTGGCGCGCCGCCATTCCCTAAGATGCGTGAGGCCGAAGATCGCCGCCGCCTGCCCGATGCGGGGCGCGCAGATGGCGACGCAATCCATCGCCTTGGCGGCGGCCTCGATGAAGGCGGCGCTCGCGATGATGGCGCCCACCCGGTAGCCGGTCAGTGAGAACACCTTGGAAAAGGAATAGAGATGGATGAACGTATCGGCCCAATCGAACCCAGCGAACAGATCGTGCGGCCGCGAATCGTTGGGCAGGAAATCGCGATAGGTTTCGTCCAGCACCAGGGCCACGCGCCGTTCGCGCGCGAGCGCCAGGAACGCGCCGAGCGTCTCCGGCCGATAGATGGCGCCGGTCGGGTTGTTGGGCGAAATGAGCACGATCGCCCTGGTCCTTGGCCCGATCATTCGGGCGGCCTCCTCGACATCGGGCTCGCCGCCCGCCTCCGGCCGGAAAGTGAGCGCCCTGATGCCGACCCCGAGCATGCGCGGCCACATCTCGTAATTGAAGTAGAAGGGTGCCGGCATGACGATGTCGTCCCCGGCCTCGGCCAGCGACATGACAGCCAGGCAAAATGCCTGATTGCATCCGGCCGTGATCATGATCTGGGATGGATCGATGGTGGCGCCATAGAATCCGCTGGCGTCACCGGCAAGGCCCGCGCGCAGCTCGGAGAGGCCCTCGATCGGCGTGTAACGCTCGTTTCCCGGCAGCTTCGCGAATTCCCCCACGTGATCGGTCAGCGAAGCAGGCGGTGGATAGCCGGGCACGGCCTGGCATACGTCGATCAAGGGCCGATCGGGGGGAAACACGCGGCCCTCGACCCAGGCTTGGGCCTCGGCAATCGCCGGCGCGGACACGGAAGCGAACAACGGGTTGGCGGCATAACTCACGATTCCAGCTCCTTCAGCCCGCCATAGAGCGCCAGCGCCTCGGGATTGGCCAGCGCTTCCCGGTTCTTGACCGCGCGCCCGTGCACCACGTCGCGCACCGCCAGTTCCACGATCTTGCCCGATTTGGTGCGCGGGATGTCCGCGACCTCTATGATCTTCGCTGGCACGTGGCGGGGCGTGGTGTTGGCGCGAATCTGGGCCTTGATCCTCTCGGCGAGCGCCGCGTCCAGCACCGCGCCATCGCGCAGGCGCACGAACAAGACCACGCGCACGTCGTTCTCCCAATCCTGGCCGATGACGATGCTCTCCACCACTTCGGGCAATCGCTCGACCTGGCGATAGATCTCGGCGGTGCCGATGCGCACGCCACCGGGATTGAGCACGGCATCCGACCTTCCATGCACGATGATGCCGCAATGTTCGGTCATTTCGACGTAATCGCCGTGGCACCAGACATTGGGATATCGCTCGAAATAGGCAGCACGGTATTTGGATTGGCCGGGATCGTTCCAGAATCCGACCGGCATCGAGGGGAAGGGCGCGGTGCAGACGAGCTCGCCCTTCCCGCCCGAGACCGGCCTTCCTTCGTCGTCCCATACTTCGACCAACATGGCGAGGCCCCGCATCTGGATCTCGCCGCGCCAGACCGGCGCCGTCGGGTTGCCCAGCATGAAGCAGCCCATGATGTCGGTGCCACCGGAAATCGAGGCCAGGCAAGCCTCGCGTCTGATCCGGGAATAGACGTAATCGAAGCTCTCGGGCGAAAGCGGCGAGCCGGTCGAGGTGATCATCCGAATCGAGGAAAGATCGTGCGTGACCATGGGCTCCAGCCCCTGTTTGGCGCAGGCATCGATATACTTGGCCGAAGTCCCGAAGAGCGTGCATTTCTCGGCCTGGGCGTAATCGAACAGGATACTGCCCCCGCCGGCGAAGGGCGATCCGTCGTAGAGCAGCAGGCACGCCCCCGAGCCCAGGCTCGAGATCAGCCAGTTCCACATCATCCAGCCGCAGGTGGTGAAATAGAAGACGCGATCGCCATGCCGCAGGTCGCAATGCAATCGGTGTTCCTTCAAATGCTGAAGCAACGTGCCGCCATGGCCATGCACGATGCATTTGGGCCTTCCGGTCGTGCCGCTCGAATACATGATGTAGAGGGGCTCATTGAACGGGACTCGTTCGAAGGCGATGTCGCCGCCGGGATAGCGATCCAGCGTTTCCGGAAACGACCTGGCCTTGGGCAGGCGGGAAAGATCGGGTGTCTCCGAGAGATACGGGAAGACCAGAATCTGTTCCACGCTGGGGAGCCTCGCGGTGAATTCGGCCACCCGGCCCAAACTGTCCTGGGCCTTGCCGTTGTACCAATAGCCGTCGGCCGTGATCAGCGCCCTGGGCTCGATCTGGCCGAAGCGGTCGAGGACGCCCTCAACGCCGAAATCGGGCGAGCAGGAGGACCAGATGCACCCGATTGCCGCAGCGGCCAGGGCCGCCACCACAGCTTCGGGCGCATTGGGCACGAAACCCGCGATCCGGTCGCCCGGCCGCAATCCCGAGGCGCGGAAATGCTGCGCCAGGCGGGAAACGGATTGGCGCAACTCGCGGTGATTGAGGCGCCGCTTCACCTTGTCCTCGCCCCAGAACACGATGGCGTCGCGCTCCGCCCATTCCGGATCGCCCGAGAAGCGCAGTAGATTTTCGGCCAAGTTGAGCCGCGCCTCGGGAAAGAATTGGGCGCCCGGCATTTTGGCGCCATCGATCAATGCCGGAATACCAGGCCCCTCGCCCAGCACGTCGCAAGAACGCCACAAGGACAGCCAGAAACGCTCGATCTCCTCGACCGACCAGCGCCACAACGCGGCCGTATCCTTGAGATCGACCATCCAATCGCGAGCGATGCGGGTTCGGAACAGGGTCATGTTCGCGCCCGCGATCGCTTCGGGCGAGGGCCGCCACAGCTCTTCGGTCATGGTTTCGTACTCTCCCTAGCGGTCTCGGTCGGTCAGGCGCTGGCCCCCCGCAAGAATTGGCCCTAATGTGCCGGCCCAACATGTGGACTGACAAGATCAAACCGCGCCGATTGCTGGCAAACGATGCGGTAGTGGCCGCGTTGTTGACCGTTTTCGCCGCTCTGGCCTTTGCCGCCTTGGGCGCCATGGCCAAGCACCTTTCCGATACCCTGCACGGCTTCGTCGTCACCTTCTGGCGCAATTTCTGGGGCCTGGTGTTCATCGCGCCCTGGCTGTTGCGGCATGGCTTCGGAAGAATGAGCGTTCCCCGGATGCGCGGATTTGTCGTTCGCGCGATCATCAGCCTGGCTTCGATGCTGTGCGGCTTCACGGCGCTCAAATACCTGACCTTCGCCGACGCCACCGCGCTCAGCTTCACGGCACCCTTGTTCGCGACCATGCTGGCGGCCCTCATGCTGGGCGAAACGGTTCGGATCAGGCGCTGGTCGGCGACGCTGATCGGCTTTTTCGGCGTTCTCGTCGTGCTCAGGCCCGGTGTCGCCGATCTCCACATTGGCCAGGTCCTGGGCCTCTCCGGCGCCTGCCTGACCGCGCTCGTTATCATCGTGGTCAAGCAATTGTCGCGGACCGAGCCCTCCAATGCCATTGTCGCCTATATGGTCCTGCTACTGACGCCGATGGCGCTCTTGGCGGCGCTTCCCTTCTGGTCCTGGCCGGAGCCCTCGGATTGGCCCTTCGTCATCGGCATGGGGTTGATGGGAACGATCGGGCATCTGGCCTGGACCCGCGCCATCGCCATCGGCGATGCCTCGGCAATCGTGCCCTATGATTACAGCCGGCTGGTGTTTGCCATGCTGATCGGCATGGCGGCCTTCGGCGAATGGCCGGATTTCTATTCGCTCGCTGGTTCGGCGATCATCGTCGTGGCCGGGTTCTATATCGCGCGGCGCGAGGCGCTGCTAAGGCAAGGCTCCGCGCGCCAGGCGACGAGCGCCGTCGCCGATCCGATCCACCCGACCGAGGATCCAAGATCCTGAACCATTCGATGGCGAAGCGGCTTGGCAAGACCTTCGTCCATTGACCGGAAACAACCCAAGACGATGCTACGCGCCGGAATCGAGCAATCGGTCCAAGGCCTGGCGAGCCGCAACGCGGTGACCCGGTTTGATATAGGGAGCGACAATGCGAATGGCGGCGTAGAGCACGGCCGCGTCGTCGGCAAACCCGAACCAGGCCAACAAATCCGGCACCAGATCGATGGGCATTATGAAATAGGCGAGCGCGCCGAACAGCACCGCCTTGACCGGCGTGGGCGTCGCCTTGTCCATGGCGCAATAATAGACCGCGACCAGATCATCCAGGAACGGCACACGGCGCAAGACCCGCTTCAACTTGTCCCAGAAATCCCGTTCCACCCGCGCCTGGTCCCGATGCATTTTGACCCTCTCGGCCGGCTCCAGATCCCTGCCCATGGGGGTTGGATATGGGCCCTCAAGCGCCGATTGCAAGGAACCCGCCCTTCCCGTCCAGGATTCGTTAACCAAATCCCCCTAGGATTGCGTCTCATGCGCCTGAATTTCGCGATTTCCCTGCTGCTCGCCCTCCTGGCCTCGCCTCCGGCGCAGGCCCAAGGAGAGGCCGCGCCGGCTGCCCTGACCGACCAGGAATGGAGCGTCACGGTCGATGGGGAAACCAAGACCTGGAAGGCGTTCGAGAGCGGCACCGATCGCGCCTGGAACGCCTATCTCGGCGGCGATTATGTGAACGCGGTGCCAGCCTTCCAGCGCCTGGCCGAGATGGGCCACCCGGTGGCACTTTGGCTGATGGGGATGATTTATTACAGGGGCCAGGGCGTGGCCATGGACATGGGTCGCGCCTTCGCCTCGTTTCGCGCCGCCGCCGAGCAGGGCTATTTCCGCGCCTTCGCGCCCTTGGCGGCGATGTACGAGACAGGCGAGGGCACCGCCGCCGATCCCGGTCTTGCCTACACCTGGTACAACATCGCGACCGCGCGCCTCCCTGAAAGCCGCGAGCGCAGCGATCTCGTGCGCCTGCGCGAGAAAGTGGCGGCCACCATGTCCCCGGCCCAGATCGAGGCGGCGCAAAAGCGCGCCAACAGATTCGTGCCCAAGCCCGTCATCCCCCCAGACCCGGGCGATCTAGCCATCGAGGAACAGCAATAGCCGGGGCTCACGCCCCGTTCCCTTTCTCGAGTTCGCGGGCGGTTGCCGGCGTTCTTGCACAGCGCGATCGAGCCGTAGTCTCAACCAGTACTTTCTCCGCCGCCAGCACCACCCGCCGCCCGCCGTTCCACGAGCAAACGCCCGATCACGCCCGCGAGCACGATGCCGCCGCCCACGAAGGTTGCCGGCGCCGGCGTCTCGCCCACGCCGATCCAGGCCCAGAGTGCCCCGATCGGCGCTTCCATGGTGCCGATCAGCGCCGAGAGCGCGGCCGGGATCATGGCCGAGCCGATGACGTAGAGCATCATGCCGAGCGTCATGGGCCCGAGGCCAAATCCGGCCGCGACGACATAGTCGCGCGCCGTCAAATCGAGCAGGTGTTGGGCCAACGGGAGCGCGATCACGGCACTCAACAGCGTGGCGAGACCGGCCACCGGCACCATCTCGACCTCGTGGCTGCGGCGAATGGCGACCGTCATCAAGGCGGTGGCGCCGGTCGCGACCATGGCCAGGAAATCGCCCAGCCGCGGGCCCCCCGTCGAGGGGCCCAGCATGATGAAGATGCCCAGCATGACGACAGTGCTCGCCGCCAGGGTCGCCCGAGATGGGCGCTCGCGCAGCCAAACCCAAGCGATCGCCGCCGTGAAGAACGGCATCGCCGCGTAGATCATCATCACATTGGCGACAGAGGTATGCTGGAACGAAGGAACGAAAAGCGTGATGGCCGCGGTGGAGCACAAGGTGATCAAGACGCCCGAGGCCCCCATGCGCCGGATGATGGCGGGCGTCTCCCGGCCGAAGCGCCACAGCACATAGGCGCCGATGAAGAGCGTGCCAAAGATTCCGCGCCAGAACACGATGGTCCACATGTCGAACGGCATCAGCCGCACGAACAGCCCGCCCGAGCCCCAGGCGATCGTCGAAAGCACGATGAGCCCGATGCCGAAATAATGTCGTCGGCGCGGGGAGCTCGAATGGGTGGCGATCGCGGTATCGTTCATTGCCTGCTCATGGAAAAATCTCGCTCGCCAATCGATCTTCCTGGATCCCGGCTGTTTGAATCGTCCTGTCTCGGTCTCGATCAGGTCGGCTTGAACGAGATCCGGGTGTTGTCGTAGCCAGCAAGAATCGAAAGGGTCTGGCCGGCCTTGACCGCGATCGGGCGGGCGAAGAAATCCATTGCCTGTTTCCAGTGATTGCCGCGCGCGGGATCGAGCGAGGAATAGGTCACCTCCTCGTCCAGGATCAGGTCGAACCAGAAGGCGATTCCATGCGCGATGCCATCTTCCGTTATCGGAATTTCGATGATCCGGGCGTCGCGCTCCGGCATCCGGCGGCGGAAATCGAAATCGAGAGCCGGGATTGGCTGGCTCAGTTTCCGGTGCGGCTCGGATACGAGGTCGATGGGCGCGTAGCCGGGCGAGCGCAGCCGGTCCAAGGGCGCCAGATTGAACCCCTCGATCTCGCGCACCGGATTGATGCGCGCCAATTCCGGGCATTCCAGCACCTGGGCGTGGATCTTGGCGGCGGCGGGAATGATGCGACCGTCGGGCTTGACCAGGTTCTCGCGGGCGTGGAGGAGCACCGGAAGCATGTTGGGCGCCAGCATCCCGACATTGATCAGCTCGGAGACGAACACATCGGCCCGCTCCGGCAAATCGACGCCCAATTGCAGCCGCGTCGATTTGCGATCGATGATCGTGATCTTCTCGGAGAGGCCGTTGACGGCGACGATCTCGCGCGCCAGATCCGCCATGATCGGCATCACCTCGCAGCTGATGACGCGCCCCGCCCCGGCCCGCGCCGCCATCATCGCGACCAGGCCAGAGCCGGCGCCGATCTCCAACACCAGATCCCCGGGCTTGATCGCACGGCGCAACGCGGAATCGTAAGCCGCGTTACGCGTCCGATCGTTGATCATCGGAATGTGCCAGGCCGGCGCCATGCTGGACATCCTGAGCCGGATCGCGAATTCCAGATCCGGATCGCCCGGAAAGCGCACCAGACCGGCGCGCAAGATTTCCATCGCCGCCTCGGCTTTGCCCTGGTCGTGCAGCACTTGCGCCAGCGACGCATGCGCCGGTCGGAAATCCGGCGCCAATTCGATGGCGCGACGAAACGCCGTTTCCGCCTCCTCCATTCGGTCAAGGTGATAAAGAAGCTCGCCCGCGTTGTAGACCGCGTCCATGTATTCGGAATCGAGGCGCATGGCCTCGCGAAAACAGATGAGGGCCTTGTCCAGTTGCCCGCGCCGCTTGAGAACGGTGCCCAGATTGTTGATGGCGGCAACCGAACCGGGGGCCACCGCCAGGGCCTGGCGATAGCAGGTTTCGGCATCTTCGATCCGTTCCATCCGGATCAGCGCATTGCCCAGATTGTTCCACGCCACCCCGTCACCGGGATTGAGCTCGGTCGCCCGCAGGAAGCTTTGCGCCGCCGCCTCGTCCTCGCCCAAGGCGTAGAGAACGGCGCCGCGCGAATTGAAGAACTGCGCCACCGACCCGTCGAGGGCGATCGCGCGATCGATCCGGGCCAGGATCGCACGGGGCTGTTCGCCAAGCTGGTAATCGATCGCCGCCGTGAGATGCAATGCCTCGGCGCTTTCGGGCTCCAGTTCAAGCGCCCGCGACAAGAGCACGCGAGCCTCCACGAGCTCGCCGCTCTCCGCCTCGGCCCTGGCGGCGGCAATCAGTTCCGAAGCCTGCATCATGCCTTCCCCCTCGTGCCAACTAAAGTTGGGCCGCATCCCCAAGAACGATAGTACCCGCCGGCGTGCGCCGACAGGGCCCAATCGCTCAAACATCGATCAGCGACGGCGGGTACCGACGACAACTTTCGACCACGGGTGATATCCGAACCGCGCCCTTGGTTCCACGAAAGTTTGGCCACATCCCCAAGAACGATAGTCCCCGCCGGCGTGCGCCGACGGGGTCAAATCGTTCAAACATCGATCAGCGACGGTGGGTACTGGACTGGGCGGCCGGCATCGCGGATCGAGCCATGCCTGGGTGGCGCGCCGTTGGCGCGCAGAACGACTTGCTTGGGCCCTAAGCGAGAATATTGACCAACGATCCGCGCGGCAACCGGCGATCGGGGGCGTTCTGGTCGGGAAGCGGGTTGGATTTCTGAGTGGCACCCACCGGTACCGGGGCCCGCGCGCCCTCGGTGGCGGCGGCATCCGCGACCTCCGAGATCAGCGATACGAAAGTCTGTGCCTGGATTTGTTGCTGCCTGATGGCGGCGACGCCGGCCTGTTGGGTGCGTTGCCCGGCATTGATCTGTGCCGCCGCAAGCCCGATTCCGCCGATGTCCATTGAAATTTCCCCGTTAGGTCGGTCAGGCGAGGATGTCGAGCAAAGAGCCTGTCATCTCGTCTTCGGTCTTCAGGACCGCGACATTGGCCTTGAATTCCGTGGCCGCCAGCGACAGCGAGACAATGTCCTCGGGATCGAGCGAGCCCGCGGCAATTGACTGCGCCGCCGCCTCGGTTTTTTCCTGGGCTCGTTTCAGTCCTTCGATCGCGGTGGAAGCCACCGAATTGACCGCGCCTGATTCCATGGCCATGTCCCTGTTCCGGTTCTGCCGGCGCAATCTACCTGGAATTTGTTAACGAAGTGTTTGCAAATAGGGCCGATCCCTACACTTTGCGCCAGTACCCGCCGTCGCTGATGGTCGATTGGAGCCCAGCGGCTCCGCCAATTCACGCCGGCGGGTACTATCATTTGTTAACATGTGCCCACTTTCATACAAGCATCCGAGCATGGCATGGATCCCGTTCTGCAGAAAGTTGGCTCGGGGCCGGAATTTCATGTTGTGGCAATGCCTTAAAGGCGTTAGCATTTGCGATATCGCAATTGCGAATTCATTTAGGTCGGAGACCATGCATGGTTGAGATCCGCCCCCGTCGCTCAGTTCTCTATATGCCCGGCAGCAATCCGCGCGCGCTGGAGAAGGCGCGCGCGCTTCCGGCCGACGGGTTGATCCTGGATCTGGAGGATTCGGTGGCGCCCGAGGCCAAGGCTGACGCCCGAAAATCGGTGGCGGCGACCATCGCGGCGGGCGGGTTCGGCGCGCGCGAAGTGATCGTACGGGTGAACGGTCTCGATACGCCTTGGGGCAACGACGACGTCGCCTCCCTCGCCGGTTCCGGCGCCGACGCCATCCTGTTTCCCAAGATCAATCGCGCCAAGGACGTGATCGCGGCAACCCAGGCCCTGGAGGCGACCGGCGCGCCCGACGATTTGCCGCTGTGGATCATGGCCGAGACCCCGCGCGGCATCCTCGAGATCGATCGCATCGCGGGCGCCCATCCGCGCCTTTCCTGCATCGTCGCCGGCACCTCGGATCTGACGCGGGAGTTGCGCGCTCGCCACACGCCCAACCGCGATGGCGTTTTCGGCGCGCTTTCCTTGATCGTGCTGGCGGCACGCGCGCATGGGCTGGATGTGCTCGACGGCGTCTATCTCGATCTCGACGATGCCGAGGGCTTCGCCTTCGCCTGCGAGCAGGGCCGCAACATGGGATTCGACGGCAAGACCGTGATCCATCCGCGACAGATCGACATCGCCAACAATGTCTTCGCGCCGAGCGCCAAGGAATTGGAAACCGCGGCCTCTGTCGTCGCCGCGTGGAACGAGGCTAGGCAAGCCGGCAAGGGCATCTGCGTGGTCAACAATCGCCTGATCGAGAAGCTGCACGTCGAGGAATTCGGGCGCATGATCGCGCTCGATCGCGCCATCCGCGCCAAACAGGGGACCAGCGCCAACGCGGCATAGCGATACGAAAAATCAGGCGGCCTTTTCGGCCATGCGGCGGCGGGCGAGCTCGAGCCAGCGGCCCGAGACCGCGCGGCAGAATTCATTGGCGCCCGGCAGGTGCTGCTCGATCTCGGCCTTGACCCTGGCCAGTTCCTTGGGCCCCTGCTCCTTCCCATAGCGTCTTTCGCCGACCGCCAGGCCCCAGCGGTCGATCCAGTCCTGCGCCAGATCGGCCGAGACCTCGAAATGGCACTGGAAGGCGTAGGTCGCGCGGCCGAGACGGAAGGCCTGGTTGCGGCAAACATCGCCTTCGAGCAGCGGCACCGCACCTCGGGGCCAATCGAAGGTGTCCTCGTGCCATTGCATGATGCGGGGGTTGGGTGAGAGGCCGCGGAGAAGAACATCCTCGTGCCCGGCCTCGGTCAAGCTGAGCGCCGGGAAACCCCATTCGAATTCGTGGTGGCGGCGCACGACGCGGCCGAAGGCGCGCGCCAAGAGCTGCGAGCCAAGACAGACACCAAGTAGCGGCTTCTCGGCGGCGTGGAAATCGAGCAGGAGACCCAGCATCGGCCGGATGGCGGGATAATTTGCGTCGTCGCCGGCATGCTGCGGCCCGCCCAGGATGATTGCGCCGTCATGGTCCGCGGAACTTGCGGGCAAGGCGCCACCGTGATGGGGCAGAACCAAATCCAGTTCCGCGCCGCCCGATGCCATCACCTCGCCGGCGAGCGAAATCGGCGAATGCGGATCGTTTTGAATCACCAGCAGGCGCATCCAAGCCTCTTCTTGAAACCGGAAGCAATCATGACCGAGGCGGCCCTCGTACCCGCCGGCGCTGGTGGCTGATTTGAACCAATCGCCCCAACCAGTACACGCCGGCCGGTACAATCATTAGCTAACATGCGGCCCGACTTTCGTGGAAGCATGGGAGCGCTTTATGTATCATGATTTTTCGAAAGTTGGCACGAGCGGGCAATCGGATCGGCCTTGCGCTTGGCGCGGAGCTTCAATGCTCCAGATGCGGGGCCGGCAGGAACCTAGCGATCAACCCGCCCCTGGGGCCGAACAGCAGCGACGCGAGATAGGCCAACCCAGCGCACAGCACCACCGATGGCCCGGACGGCAGATCAAGGTGATAGGAAAAAACGAGCCCCATTGCGGCGCTCACAATGGCGATCAGTGTGGAGAGCAGCATCATGCGCCCGATCGAGGCCGCCCATAACCTTGCGGTTGCGGCGGGCAGCATCATCAAGCCGATCGAGAGCAGGGTCCCCAGAACCTGCATGCCGGCAACCAGATTGAGCACTACCAAGACCAGGAACACCATATGGGCAAGAGTGCCCCTGCCACCGACCGCGCGCAGGAACGCGGGATCGAAGCTTTCCAACAGCAGCGGCCGGTAGATGATGGAGAGGCCAATGAGCGAAATCGCCGACACGCCGCCTAAAAGGTTGAGTGCCGCTTGTTCGACCGCGAGCAGCGAGCCGAACAGGATGTGCAGGAGGTCGATGGCGCTGCCCTTGAGCGAGATCAGCCACGCCCCCAAGGCAAGCGAAATGAGATAAAAGCCGGCAACGCTCGCATCCTCGCGGAGCCCACCCAGGCGCGACGTGGCGCCCGCGAGCAGCGCTACCGCCAGCGCCGCCACCAGGCCGCCCAGGCTCATCGCCCAGATCGAGAGGCCGGAGATCAGGAATCCGGCCGCCGCACCGGGCAGAATGGCATGCGACATCGCATCGCCCATCAGGCTCATGCGGCGCAGCACCAGAAAAACGCCCAATGGCCCCGCACCCAGCGACAGCGCCACGCATGCGGCCAGCCCTTTGCGCATGAAGGCATAATCCGCGAAGGGCTGGATCAGGAGATCGTATAGCATGCCTGGTGCCCGCCCGTCGTGAGACTGGCTAATTCAGCAACATGGCCCCGCCAGTACACGCCGGCGGGCACTATCATTTGGTAACATGCGGCCCGACTTTCGCGGAAGCATCGGAGCGCTTCATGGGTCACGAATATTCGAAAGTTGGCATCGGTACCCGCCGTCGCTGACGGATGTTTGAACGGTTTGACCCCCTCGGCGCACGCCGGCGGGTACCATCGTTTCAAGCATGTGCCAACTTTCGTGGAACCAAAGGCGCGGTGCATGTATCACCCTTGTTCGAAAGTTGGCACTGGCACCGGCTCAGGCCACGCGCCGGCAAATCTCCGCCGGGTCGCTCCAGGCCCGGGCCAGCTCCCGGGCGCGGGTCAGATTGGTCTCGCCGAGGACCTCTTCCGTCTTGCCCCAGGCCACCTTCTCGCGCGCCATCAGCAGCGTCTCGGGAAACAGGAGGCGGATTTGATCGAGATCGTGCAACGCCGCGATCACAATGCGGCCGTCGCGACCCCATTGCGCGACGATCGCCATCAGATCCGCAAGTGTCGCGGAATCAACGCCATTGAACGGTTCGTCCAAAAGAATGACGGGCGCGTCCTGGACGATGAGGCGCGCGAACAGCACCCGCTGCATTTGGCCCAAGGACAGATGCGAAATCGGCGCGTGCTCGGTGCCGCTCAAGCCCACGGTGGCGATCGCTTCCTGGCTTTTCCAGCGGCAATTCGCGCCGATCCGCCCGAAGGCGCCGACGTGACGCCAATGCCCGAAATCGACGACGTCGATCACCGCCAAGGGAAAGGATCGGTCGACCTCGGCCGCCTGCGGCAGGAAGGCAAACCGCCGGCGATCGTCGGGCGCCATCTCCACCCTTCCGGATTGCAGCGGCAGAAGCCCGGCGATGGCCTTCAGGAGCGTGCTCTTTCCGGCACCATTGGGTCCGACCAAGGCGGTCGGCCCGCCGGCCTGAAAACTTCCCGTCAGATGATGGACGATCGGGCGCCGGTCATAGGCGATGGTGACATCGACGAGCGCGATCGCCCGGCTCCCAGGAATCGCCCTGGTTTCCGTGGCATGGGCTGTTCCTTCCACGACGTTCCCCAGCGCCCCGGGCCTAGCTGGCCCAGGTCAGGAACGAGACGAGCGCGACGATCCCAAGAAGTGCCAGCCCCAGCCGCGCGCCCAGGCCCCAGCGATAGAGGGAGGGAAATCCTTGCAACGCCATGGGCTTCCTCCGCCGTGACGGGCTGATTATCCGATGGAATGTTATAACATTACGTCAACTTCCCGGTCGGGCGCAAGGGCAATGGGTGACCAGGCCCCACAAGGCCAGCGATATTGACGCCGGTAACGTCCGGGCCTGTCGCCTTGTCGAAACGACGGGCACGGAGACAATCCCACCGAGGAAGGGAGAAGGGATGGCAGCGATGAGAATTCGGGTTGCCGAGGAGCGAGATCTGCCCGCCATCAAATCGATGATGCGGGAATTCGTCGACTACTTGAATGCGCCGACGAGCCGGAGGAAGTGCCAGACGCGGTCATTGCCCGCATTGGGCCGTTGGCCTTTGGCCCGGGGGCACCCTGCACGATCCTGGTGTCGGAAATTGACGGAAGGCCGGCGGGCTATCTCACCTATTTCTGGGGTCTCTCCATGGAGGCGGCCGGTCGCGCCTTATTCGTCGGCGATCTCTTCGTTTCGGCGCGCCATCGCCGGCTTGGCATGGGTCGAGCGCTCATGGAGCGTGCCCGCGCCATCGCCATCGAGGCTGGCGCCGAGCAAGTCAATTGGACGGTGTGGCGCAAGAACCGCGCGGCACAGGCCTTCTACCAAAATCTTGGCGCACGGTATTACGACGAGGAATTGCTGATGACCTGGCCTACCATTCCCGACGCGGAGAAGACCTAGGCATGCGGTTTAGGATCCGGCCGCGCCAAAGTTGACCCGTTCCGGAAGTGAAGGGCCGTCATTCCGGCAATCCTGCCTTGCGCAGATTCTCGCGGAAATGTTCTAGATCCTTCGGGTCCTTGTAGGGGGCCATATCCGCCGTCGCGCACTTTTGAAGTGTCGCCTCTGGGTCAAGTTCGATGGCACGGGTCACCGCTTTTCCGGCTTGATCAGCGTGCCCCAGGGCGGCGTGACCGGCCGCCAAGTAGATTTGAACCAGGATCCAGTCCAGACTGCGCAGGCTCTGCAATGTAGCGATGGCATCTTCATACAAGCGGGCGTCGTAATAGATCTGGCCCAACTGCACTGCCCAATATTCAGGGTAATGCGGGTTGAGGCGCATGGCCTTGCGCACCATCTCGACGCCTTCCTTGGCGCGCCCGGCGTAGCTGAGGCATAGGCCGAAATCGTTGAGCACATCGGCGTCGTTCGGATTGAGTTCCAACGCTTTCTTGTACGCCGCGATGGCCCGATCATGCTGCCCACGAATCATGTGATAGCCGGCCAAGGCCCAATGGCCCCAGGCCTCGTCGTCGTCGCGCGCAATGGCCAGAGTTGCGAAATCCAGGGCCTTCGCCATGGAATCGGTGGAGTCGCTGCTCCATCCACTCAGGACATTGGTCATGTGCGCCCAGGCGATCTTCGCGTACGGCTTGCCGAAAGTGGGATCGAGGTCAACGGCACTATGAAAGCATTCGCTGGCGCGCGCGGTATCCTCTCGAGTGAAGCGATTGAGAAACTCCATGCCGCGCTGGAAATAATCGTATGCCTGGAAATTCTGCGGGCCGGGTCGTTCCATCCGGCCCTGCCATGCCTTGCGCAGGCGCCCGCCATAGGCTGTCGCAAGTGTGCCGACGATCATTTCGGTCACTTCGTCCTGGACCGCGAAAATATCCTCCACACCTCGGTCATAGCGTTCCGCCCACAGATGCCGGCCCGTCGCGCCGTCAGTTAGCTGGGCGGTGATCCTGATTCGATCGTGTGATTTTTGGACGCTGCCCTCGAGCACATAGCGAACGCCGAGTTCTCGGCTGACGTCCTGGATCTTGGTAGCCTTGCCCTTGTATGCGAACGTCGAATTGCTCGCGATGACAAACAAATCGCGAAACCGCGACAGTCCGGTGATGATGTTCTCGGTTATGCCGTCACTAACATGGTCTTGCGTGGAATCACCGCTCAGATTGACGAAGGGCAGGAGAGCGATGGACGGTTTGTCGGAGGCGGCCTTGACTACGGCAAGCGACACGCGCGGCGTGCCGGCGACGCGAAAGACGCGAACCGGCTCGGCGATGTTCTTCAGAATCTGGGCGCCGAGATCGTCGAACCCAACCTTGACCTTGTTGCGGACATAGTCATGGGCGGTGCCGGAAACCAGGATGCCCCCCGGCTCGGCCATGGCTTCGAGGCGCGCGGCGATGTTGACGCCATCACCGTAGAGATCGCTGCCCTCGGCCATGAGGTCGCCCTGATTGACGCCGATGCGCAAGACGATGTGGTGGTCCTCGGGCTGGCCACCGTTGGCCTCGGCCATGCCGTGCTGGAGATCGACGGCGCAAGCGACGGCGTTAACGGCGCTGGCGAACTCGATCAACACGCCATCGCCGGTCACCTTGAAAATGCGCCCCTGATGCTTGGCGACCAGCGGATTCAACACGTCCTTCCGCCGGGCCTTGAGGTCGGCCAGCGTGCCCGCCTCGTCGGCCTCCATCAGCCGGCTGTAACCCACAACATCGGCCGCCAAAATGGCGGCAAGGCGGCGTTGGACACGTGATTCGACCAAATGGCGCGCTCACTTCACGATCGATCGGATCGTTGGATTGTATTGGCGCCCTGTTCCGGAGTCTATCGCGCCTCAAGGCCGCGCAGGGTCATTCCCGTCGGCTACGCCCTCGCCGAAGCGCCGGGCCGCCGCCTGGATCTTGCCATCTCGAAACCCGGCACACGGCCCCCCAAAAGAACTCGGCCTGCGCCGCCGGGGAGCGACGCAGGCCGCGGGAGGAGAGAACCAAGAGCGCCTATGCCTTGCGACCGTAGCGATAAAGGTCCGTCCCGTTCTGATCGAGCCATTCGCGCGCGGCGCGCACGTTGCGGCACAAATCCCGGCACAATTGCCAGAAGCGGGGCCCGTGATTCATTTCCTTGAGATGGGCTACTTCGTGCGACACCACGTAGTCGAGCACATGGCGCGGCGCCAGGATCAGCCGCCACGAAAACGACAATTGGCCATCCGGCGAACACGATCCCCAGCGGCTGGTGGTGTCGCGCAGAATGATCCGTTTCACCCGCTTGCCGATCTGCTCGGCCTTGGCGCGCGCCTTGGCCTCGATCTCGCGCCGCGCTTCCAGTCGCAGCCAATCGGAAACACGGCGTTGGAGGTGCTCCTCGTGGCCGGCGACATGGATCTCCTGCTCCTCGCACCACACCACGCCGCGCGCATTCGGCCGATGGCGAACCCGATGCGGCGATCCCAGGAACGGAAAGACGGTGCCGTGGACGAAGGGGATGCTCTCCGGCAATTGGTCGATGCGCTCGGCGATCCAGTCCCGATTGCTGAGCACGAATCGCTTGGCTTCTTGACGCGATGTGCGTTTCGGACGCACCACGACGATGCGCGAGGCGCCATAATCCAGACGCAGAATGATGCGCTGCGCGCGGCCGTCGCGTTTGAACACCAGCGGCACCTCGCGCTCGGCGATGGCGAGCAATTGCACGTCCTGGGATTCATCCATCCGGCGGCTTTTCGCGCGCCCGGAAACGGGGGGCGACTTCGCGCCCCGAACGCGGACCTTGTCTCGGATTTTCCGTGGTTTCCGCATGGCGTCGCGATCGATCCCCAAGCCCAATGCGGTTGAGCATAGGGCCGGCGCTCCGCCGGTTTCAACAGGTTACGCCTTTTTTCCATCCACAGGCGCGGGGGCTGATACCTCACGTCGTTCCGCTGCGATAAGCGCCTGTTTTCTTTCAATTCCCCAAGCGTAGCCACCAATATTTCCGTCATTACGCAAAACGCGGTGACAGGGAATGGCGATCGCCGCCGGGTTGCTGGCGCACGCACCACCCACGGCGCGGGCCGCCTGGGGTTGGCCGAGCGAGCGAGCGATGTCGCCGTAGGATCGCGTCTCACCATGCGGAATGGCCTGCAACTCGCGCCACACGCGGCGCTGGAAGGCGGTCGCGCGAATGTCGAGCGGAAGGTCGCGATGCGGGGTCTGGCCCTCCAGGCGGCGCAGGATTTCGCCGGCGGGCGCTGCCAGCGAAACATCGTCCCGCCCGATCAGGGCGGCGGGAAACTCGCGGTGAAGTCTCGCCGCCATGGCGCCCTCGTCCGCGCCCAACTCGACGCGGCACACGCCCTGCTTGGTGGCGGCGATCAGCACCCGGCCGAGCGCGCAGGGAAGGATCGTGTAGCGGATGCTGGCACCCTTGCCGTCGCGGGCATAGGAGGCGGGTGTCATGCCAAGGGCCCCCGACGCGCGCTCGTAGACCCGGCTCGAGGAACCGAACCCGGCCTCGAAGGTGGCGCCGGCCACGCCGGAACCGGATTTGAGGCTCCGACGCAGTCGCTTCAAGCGCAGCGCATCGTCGTATTCGCGCGGGCTCACGCCCAGCACGCGCTTGAACTGGCGCTGCAAATGCCACGGGCTCAGCCCGCAATGGCGGGCGAGCTGGCGGAGCGTCACCGGCCCGTCTGCCTCGTTCCGGGCGCGGTTCTCGATGAAAGCGGCGGCCTCGCGCATCGCCGTCACCATGTTCAGATTCATGTCTGGGCTGCCTGCCTGGGTCTTGGTCATGCCAATTCCATAACCTGCGTGCGGAGCCTTCGCCTATCCGATCCTTGCGCGAGGCCCGCGCAATCCCTACAGCGGATCGACGACGTGATCCTCGAGATCGCCGGCCTTGTCCTCGGGGATCGCCCGGCCGCGGACCGAGACCCCGGCCCGGTGCACCTGGCGCCGGTCGCCGCAAACCAGATGGTGCCAGGAAGGCAAATCGGCGCCCTCGGCCACTAGGCGGTAGGCACAAGTCTCCGGCAGCCATTTGATGCGGCGCACATTGCCGGGCGTCAGGCGCACGCAATCCTTCACGAGCGTGCTGCGCCGTGGGTAATCGGTGCAACGGCAAGTCTTGAGGTCGAGAAGCCTGCAGGCGACGTTGGTGAAGAACAATTCATCGCTATCGACATCGATCAGCTTGTTGAGGCAGCACTTACCGCAGCCGTCGCACAGGCTTTCCCATTCCGCTTGGGTCATCCGCGACATTTTCTTGCGCTTCCAGAACGGAAGCTCGTTCTTCGCCATCTGCTCCCCGCGCCAATTGCCGAGAATCAATCTACAGGTGTTTGCCGAGTTCCGCGACCAGATCGTCAGGCGTGGCCTCGATCCCGAAATGCGCCAGATAGGCGCCGTCCGGTCCCATCAGGTAGATGAGAGTGGTGTGATCGACCAGGTAATTCTCCCCATCGCCCCCCTCGGCCTTGGCAAAGTAGACCCGGTAGGCCTTGGCCGCGGCCGCGATCTCGGTATCGGTCCCGCGCAAGGCGAGAAGCCGGGGATGGAAGCTGGCGGCGAAATCGGCGAGCACTTCCTGGGTGTCGCGGGCCGGATCGAGGGTGATGAGGACGGGCGTCACGCGATCGCCTTCCGCCCCCAGCTTGTCGATCGCCGCCGACATGATTCCCAAGGCCGTCGGACAGGCATCGGGACAATAGGTATAGCCGAAATAGACCAGCAGCAACTGGCCGCTGAGGTCGGTATCGGCCACCCTTCGGCCACTCTGGTCGGTGAGCGTGAAGGGGCCGCCGACCAACGCCATGCCTTGCCCGGTCGTGCGCACGTAGAGCTTGAACAGGATCGCGCCCGAAACCGCCACCACCGCCAGCATGGTGGCGAGGAGAATGCCCCGGATCAACCTAGTGCCAACTTTCGAAGCAACTTTACCCATGAATTGCTTCCATGCCTCCGCGAAAGTCGGGCCGCATGCTACCAAATGATGGTACCCGCCGGCGTGCGACTTCCAGACTCATTTGGCTCGATCAGCCGTTAGCGACGGCGCGTACTGCCCGACGCCCTGGTCTGTTCGCGATCAATAGGCGGCCAGGCTGTCGCGCAAGGCCTGGGAATTGGGATTCTGGAGCTTGCCATCGATCAGAATTCCGTAAGGGGTGGCGCCCTCGCCGTAATAGGCGGCGTTCCAGGAATCGCGCTTCAGAATGCCGGCGCCCTCGAGCGAAATGCCGCCGAACAGGCCGGCGGTCTTGGCGAAGGTGTAGGCATCGGCCTTCAGATTGGTGGTAGTGTCGGCGCCCACGCCCTTGCCGATCGGCCCGACCGCGATCGAAATGTCGCCGCCGAATTTCATCTGATTGTCGATCACGGCATCGATCGCCCGGTCGCTCATGATGGTCAACACCATCTCGCTCAACTGGCCGCCGAATTGCAGGCCGACGCTGCCCGCGGCGAGCGTATAGAAGGCGGGCTGGCTCCAATCCGTGCCGCTTCGCACCAGCAGCAGGCCGGAACCGCCCTCGCCGCCCACCACGAAGCTGGCCTTGACCAGTTCCGGAAAGATCATCACCGCCTTGGCGCGCTTCACGTAATCCGGCAATTCGGCGAACTCGGCGGAGGTGATCAGCTTCTCGAAGGTGAGGCGGGATTTCTCGATCAGTTCCTGCTGCGGCGTCAGCGCCATCGCCGGCCGACCCGTCAGTGCGAGGCCCGGTGCGATCAGCGCCGCCGCGACGAAGCCTCGCCGGTTCATGTCCATATTGTCCTCCTTGCCTGCGACTCGGAAGAGTATTTCGTCGCCACCACAGATAGACAGCGCCGCTTGCCGACGCAATGGCGCGAAACCATGCCCTCACGCGATTGTGCGCGGAAGCCCGCTCCTGTTGGCGCTAGCGGAACAGGGCCTCCGGATGCTGGTTGACGGCGACCACGCGCCAAGCCGCCCCCTCGGTCGCCCGATCGGTCGCCCTGTCGAGATGATCGATGCGGGTGATCGAGCAGGTGTCGATGTTGAAACCCAGCGCGCGTTCGGGATCGATCCCCAAGGTCGCGGCCAATGCCGCGCGAATGGTTCCACCATGGGCAATGGCGACGATGTCGCCCCCGGCATGATCGCGGGTGAAGCGCTCGATCGCCATCTCGACGCGGGTCACGACATCACCGAAACTTTCGCCATTGGGCGGTCGTTCCTTGGCCGGGGCGTGCCAGAAGCGGTGATAGGCACCGTCGCGCCGCGCTTCGAGCTCGGCATAGGTCAGGCCCTGCCAATCGCCGAAATGCTGTTCCGCCAGTTCCCGGGCCACGATCGGCGGGGGGCACTCGCGGCCGCCCGCGCGCGCGATCGCGACCGCCGTTTGGTGCGTGCGGCGCAGATGGCTGACCAGCCAAAGGGCTGGATGCGGGAGCGCCAGGGCCAGGCGCCGGAAGGTCGGCGCATGCGAGCAATCCGCCTCGAGATCGTCCTGGCCATAGATGCGGCCATTGACGCCGGTCACCGGCGCGTGACGAACCCACCACCATCGGGTGACCCGGTCGCTCATGCCCGCCTCACGACAAGGCCACCAGATTGACCAGGATCGCCAGCTCCGCCAGCTGTTGGGCGGCACCCAGCACGTCGCCGGTGTAGCCCCCGATCCTTCTGCGCGCGATCTCGGCGACCAGGAAGGCGGCGATGAGTGCCGCGATGATCGCCACCACCGCCGCCCCTGGCCCCGCGACCAATGCCGCCAGCACGAGCGATAGCCCAAGCGACAGGCGCGCGCCCCCGGCGCTGGGCCGGCCGGCCTGGTGGGCGAGGCCATCGGCGCGCGCCAGCGGCAGCGAGCGCATTATCAGCGGCAACACGCCGCGGCTGCAAATGTGGGCCGAAACCAGCGCCGCGGCCACAATACCGGGTTCGCCCAGATCGATGATCGCGGCCACCTTGATGGCGGTCACAAAGCCAAGCGCCAGGACCCCGAAGCCGCCGATCCGGCTGTTGCGCATGGCGGCAAGGCGCGCCTTGGGCCCGCCGCGGGTACCCAGCATGTCGCCGAAATCAGCCAGACCGTCCTCGTGCAGCGCCCCGGTCATCAGCACGATCGCAGCCAGCGCCAGGATCGCCGCCAGCAGGCCGGAAAGCCCGATCTCTATCGCCACCAGATAGCAGAGCGCGCCCAAGGCCCCGATGATGAGCCCGGCCAGCGGAAAGGCCCTCGCCGAATCGGCCAGACGCCCCGAAACGGTTGGAACCGGGAGTAGGGTGAAAAATCCGATCGCCAGCCGCGCATCGGCAAGCCAGCCGGCGGGGCTCCACGGATTGGACCCGGATTGGCCCGGTGGCTGGTCTAGTGATTGGTCTGGTGATTGACCGGAGAAATCGTCGCTCATCGGGCAGGCTTGACGGTTGCAATCGACATGGGATCCCGGCATGAAGGCCGGCGCGCGCGAAATCAAGAAAATTCTTTTGATACCCAGCGCCAACTTTCGAAATTACGTGATTCATGAAACGCTTCGACGCCCTCACGAAAGTTGGCACATGTTGCCCAGAGATAGTACCCGCCGGCGTGTGCGAGAGGGGTCAATGTGCCGAATCTGCCTTCAGTGGCGGCGGGTACTAGGGGCAAGAACATTGGACTCCCCCGCCAAGATCTCCAGCTTCGGCGAAATGCGCCGCATCCTGGCCGAGTTTCCGGCGCCGGATCTCGCTTCCGGGACCAAGGCGGCCGAACGCGAGCGCCAATTGACCAAGCCCGCGGGCGCGCTGGCGCGCCTTGAAGAGATCGCGCAATGGCTGGCGACCTGGCAAGGGCGCCATCCCGCGAGAATCGACCACCCCAGGGTGGCGGTCTTTGCCGGCAACCACGGGGTGGCCGCACTCGGCGTGTCCGCCTTTCCGCCCGAGGTCACGAGGCAAATGGTGCTGAACTTCCAGGCCGGGGGGGCGGCCATCAACCAGTTGTGCCGCAACGCGGACGCCGATTTGCGGGTCTATGAGATGAACCTGGACCAGCCGACAAGGGATTTCACCCAAGCCGAGGCCCTGGGCGAGGAAGAAGCCGCCCGCGCCATGGCCTATGGCATGACCGCGATCGAGCCGGGGATCGACCTCTTGTGCCTGGGCGAAATGGGGATTGCCAACACCACCAGCGCCGCTGCCATCGCGGCGGCCCTCTTCGGCGGGGGCGGTGGCGATTGGGCGGGGCCCGGCACCGGCGTTGCCGGGGCGCAATTGCGGCGCAAGGCCGAAGTCATCGATCTGGGCCTCGCCCGCCACCGCGACCGGTTTCAGGACCCGTTTCAGGTCCTGGCCAGCCTTGGCGGGCTGGAACTCGCGGCCATCGCCGGGGCGATCATGGCCGCGCGCATGGCCCGGGTCCCGGTGCTGCTGGACGGCTTTGCCTGCACCGCCGCCGCCGCCATCCTGTTCAAGGCCAAGGTAGGTGCCCTTGACCATTGCCTGGTCGCGCATTGCTCCGCCGAACCCGGACACCGCCGCTTGCTGGCACTCATGGGCAAGCAGCCCTTGCTCGATCTGGGGCTTCGCCTGGGCGAGGCCTCGGGTGCCGCACTCGCCATTCCCATCATTCGCGCGGCTGCCGCCTGTCACGCCGGCATGGCGACCTTCGCCGAGGCCGGAATCAGCGGCAAGTCGTGAGCCCCGTCCAGGCCATCACGACGCTCGATGCGGGTGCAAGCGATCTTTCCGCGGCGCGATCCTATTTGCTGGGTGCGCTGGGCTTGGCCGGGCCATTGCTGTGCGCCGATGCGATGGCCGAAGCGGCGCGCGCGCTGGGCATGATCCAGATCGATTCGATCCGAGTGTGCGGTTTGCGCAGCCACGAGATCGCCTGGGTCGCGCGCGGCGAGGCCCCCGTCTCGGCCTATTACGACCTCCTCTATCGCCGGCGCGAATTCGTCGAAATGCATTACCCTATGTTCGCGATCCGGCGCGATTGGCTCTCCTGGTTCCAGCAGGACTTCGCCAAGATGATCGTCCGGCGCGAACGCTTGCGCGAATTGCGCCCGCTGATGCGCCGATTGAAGAGACACATTCGCGATCACGGCCCGGTCACGCCGGCCGATTTCGAATCCGAGCGTGTCCCCGGCGGTTTCAGTACCGTGAAGGCGACCACGCTCGCCTTGGAATACCTGTATTGCCTGGGCGATCTGCAGATCGCCGGAAGGACCAGTCATTTCCACCGCGTGTTCGATTTGACCGAGCGGGTCGCGCCGGAAATTCTCGAGGCCCCCAAGGCCAAGCGCGAAACCCTCGCGGCCTTTTGCGTGCATTCCGCCGCGATGGTGCTGAAGCTTGCCACAAGCGAACAATTGGCCAGGCGCGCCGCCCATCATCTTGGCACCTGGCGAGGGGGCTTGCCGATCGCGCGCAAGGCGCTCGATCAGGCCCTGGCCGAGGGGGTCGTTGTCGAATCGGGGTTTGCCCGAACTTCCGAGGGCGAGCCGTTCCTGATCCCGGCCGAGCACGCGGCCGGGGCGCCGCCCGCCCTCGATGACACCATCCGTTTGATCCCGCCGCTGGACAATTTGCTGTTCAGCCGGTCGCGCTTCGCCGAATTGTTCGGATTGAGTTACAAATTCGAGGCCTACACGCCGCGCCATCTCCGGCGCTTCTATTTCGCGCTGCCGATCCTTTATCGGGATCGCGTCATCGGTCTGATCGATGCCAAGAAGGACGGGGAGACCTGGCAGGTAGTCGAGCTGGAGATCGAGCGGGGCGCGCCAATGGACGAACTTCGCCACGCCCTGCGCCGACTGGCCGGCATCGCCGGCGCCAACAAGATCGCCTGCGCCAACACCATTCCCGGCCCTTGGCGCAAGGCGCTGAACGGACGTTTGGATCGGTAATGGACTTGTCGGCAACCGTTGGGCTGGTACCCGCCGTCGCGGACCGATGATTGAACAACATGACCCCGCTAGTGTTCCGCAACCGACATTCCGCTCTAGGGGCATGCCCGCCCGGAACACTAGCAAGATCATTGGCATATGTTGTGGTTCCAACGGGAATGATTTTCGAATCAAACGTTGGACCCACAACACTGGCACAATCCGGCGGGTACTATCATTTTGTAGCGAGTGCCAACTTTCGTGGAAGCACCGGAGCGTTTCGTGTATCACGTTTTTTCGAAAGTTGGCCCAGTACTCGCCGTCGCTGATGGATGGTTCGAGCCAAATGACCCCACCCATTCACGCCGGCGGGCGACTCATCGTTTCGCGGCATGTGGCCCAACTTTCGTGGAAGCACCGGAGCGTTTCGTGTATAACGTTTTTTCGAAAGTTGGCACGCGCGATGATGCGATCATGGTGCAGGCGGTGCGGAAGGCCTTGGGCTACCGCGCGCCGGCCCAGCGCCGGCAGCGTGGCCGGGTGCGCCTGCGCACCCTGGTTGGATTGCGCTGGATCGCGGTCGCCGGACAATCGCTGGCGGTGGCGATCGTGCATTACGGGTTCGGTTATCCGCTGCCGATTGGCTATTGCGTGCTCGCCATCGCGGCTCTTGCCGGAATCACGCTGGCGGCGCAGTTGCGCCGCCACAGCGCCGACCGCCTGACCGACCGCGAGGCGGCCGCGTATCTGGCCTTCGACATTCTGCAATTGGCGGTGCTTCTGTATCTGACCGGGGGCCTCAACAATCCCTTCGCCATCCTGATCCTGGCCCCGGCCACGGTTTCGGCGGCCGCCCTTTCTTATCGCTCCACCATGGGCCTGGCGCTGCTTGCCGGAATCAGCGTCTTGGTTCTCGCATTCGCGCATCTGCCGCTGCCGTGGCCGGGCGAAGGTTTCCAGATTCCCGCCCGGTTCGTCACCGGGCTGGCGATCGCCTTGGTGACGGCAATCATCTTCGTGACCTTCTACGTGTTCAGGGTGGCCGAGGAATCCCGCCGGCTCTCCGACGCGCTTTCCGCCGCCCAGGCGACGCTTGACCGCGAGCAGCGGGCCTCCTCGCTGGGGGCCCTGGCGGCCGCCGCGGCCCACGAATTGGGTTCGCCCTTGGGCACCATCTCGCTGGTTGCCAAGGAATTGGCACGCGAATTGCCGGTGACCAACCCGCATCGGGCCGATGTCGATCTCCTGGTCAGCCAGAGCACGCGGTGCCGGGAAATCCTGGCCGAGCTTTCGGCCCAGCCCCATCTCGACAAGGACCATTTCCTCATGCTGCCGACCAAGGTCCTGGTCGAACTGGCGGCCGAGGCGCATCTTCGTCCCGGCATCCGCCTTTCGATCGATTTGGCGACCGATCCGGTCGAACCGCAGCCACCGCTCTTGCCCCGCCGGCCCGAGATTATGCATGGTCTGGGCAATCTGCTGCAGAACGCCATCGAGTTCGCGGCGAAGGATGTCCGGGTAACGATCGCATGGAACAGAAGCGAGATCGCCGTCACCATCGCCGATGACGGTCCGGGATTTCCCGATGACCTGCTCGGTCAGTTGGGCGATCCCTATGTGTCGCGCGACCAGTTGTCGGCGCATTCGGCGCGCCAGGGAGACCATATGGGATTGGGCGTCTTCATCGCGCAGAACCTGATCGAGCGCACCGGCGGCTGGGTAACGTTCCGGAACGCGTCTGGCGGTGGCGCGGTAGTGCGCGTGCATTGGCCGCGCGAGGCATTCGACCGAACCGAGGCGGTTGGCGGGAATACATGAATGACGATGCGAAGAGCCTGTTGATCGTCGACGACGACGCGGTCTATCGCCAGCGCCTGGCACTGGCCATGGAGAAGCGTGGCTTCTCGGTCGGCCAGGCCGACAGCGTGGCCGCCGGCATCGCCGCCGCCAAGACCGCGCCGCCGCGCTTCGCGGTCCTCGATCTGCGCCTGAACGATGGCTCGGGCCTGGACATCGTCACCGAGATTCGCGCCCTCCGACCGGGTTGTCGCGTGGTCATCCTCACCGGTTACGGCAACATCGCCACCGCGGTCGCCGCGATCAAGCACGGCGCGGTCGATTACCTGCCCAAGCCCGCCGACGCCGACCAGGTCGAGGCGGCGCTGCTCATGGACAAGAGCGCGCTCCCGCCCCCACCCGAACAGCCGATGACCGCCGATCGGGTGCGCTGGGAACATATCCAGCGCGTCTTCGAGCAATGCGACCGCAACGTCTCGGAAACCGCGCGCCGGCTGCGCATGCATCGGCGCACCTTGCAGCGCATCCTCGCCAAATACGCGCCCAGGGCCTAATCCCAGGGCCTAAACTAGGTCCGACCGATTGTCGCCAGATCGGATTTCGGCGTGCCGATCATGGCATCGATGGTGCGCCCCTGATAGAGCACGATGCCCAGGCTTTCCCCGGCCTGGATCGCCAATTCCGAATCCACCCGGCACAGGATAACGCGGTCGCGACCGATGCGCTTGACCGCCGCGCCCAAAGCCCGGCCGCGCTCGCCCTTGGTGTCGTCGAACAGGCTGGTGGACCAATTGATCTTGATCAAATCGAACCCCAGCCAGTCGCGGTCCAGCGCCGGCAGCAGCAGATGGTTGAGGCTGTCGATCGCCACCTTGTAGCCGCGCTCGCGCAGGAAATCGCGCGCGAACAGATAATCGGCTGGCGCGTTGAGGACATCGATTCCCGGCAATTCCACGGCCAGCGAGCCGCGGTCGGGACGATTGGTTTCCTTGTCGAATTCGAGGAAATCCGCGCCCAGCACCGTGGTCACGTTGAGATTGAGCGCGGCCATGTTCAGCAACGTGTATGATTCGCGCCGCGCCATCAGGGCCAGCATGCGCCGATCGAGGTGGACGGTCAGGTGCCGGAACAGCCAAGCATTCGAGGTCAGATCGAAGCCGGGCAGGATGGTCTTGGCCAGATAGAGCATCGAAAAATAGAGTTCGTGGTAGATCTTCTGCGGCTTGGCGCCGGCGATGATGGCGCAAATGTCCTGGCGACGCAGCACATTGGCGAGGTCGGCCCGCTCGATCGCCTTCTCGAGCTGTTCCAGGTGCAAGGGCGTGATCCCTTCGCCCGGTGGCGCCTCGGCGTTCACCGCCGCCGCGGCCTGTTCTTTCGATCGCCGCCGTTCGATGCGCTCGGCATTCAGCCGTTCCACCCGCTGGCGCAAGGCCTGGTAGTCGCGCTCCACATGGTACCAAGTGCAAAACGCGCCCTCATCCGGTCCTTCCGCTTGGTTCTTGAATAACGGATCCTCGGAAAACAGGAATCGCACCTGCAGGACGCAGGAATCGATCTCCGCGACCTTGGCGCCCTTGACCAGGATCATCAATTCGCCGTTGTGCAACTCGTAGATGCCGGCGTCGAAGCGCCTGACCAGGGGCTCGAGCGTCTTCATGACGATCCGCGTGTGATGGGCCTGGCGATGATAGGGCCGAAGCAACGACAGATGCAGCTCGAGCGCGATCCAGCCGGCTCGATGGCGGTCCAGGCGCTCGACGAAATCCACCAGGATTTCCTCGAAGCTCATGGTCCGCGTGTCCTTGAACCATTCGCTCACGTTGGGCTAGGCCTTGACCGAGTTTCCCGCCATCGCGGCTGCCAACCCAGCTTGTAAAGTGGACCTAACGCCGATGCAACCACCAGCCCTGCTCATTGATCGAGAACACCGGTTGGTAGTGGCGGATCGAATTGGCGGCGACGACGCTGGAAATCTGGTTGTCGAGCAGCATCGGCTCGTCGCCGACATAGACCACCAGCACGGCATGGCCGAGCTTGAGATTGAGGTCCTGGAGCGCCACCACCCGCATGTCCTCGACCGGCACCCCCAACGCCCTCAGGACCATGTATTTCGAGATCGCGTAATCCTCGCAATCGCCGTTTTTTTTCAGGAACTGGTAGGGTGTCGCCCAGAAATCCTCCTCGCCCCAATTGTTGATGTCGAGGGTGTAGCGCTTGCCGTTCATCGCCCGGTTGACTTCCTTCAGTTGCGCCTTGAGGTCCCGGCCCTGGAGCTTTTCGAGGAATTCCTTCCAGCCCTTGGTCGTGCAGGTGGCGCTTTCGCACACCTTGGCCCCGCCCTCGAAGCGGGTTACCATGCCGGTCCACCGCGGGAACCGGTCCATCTTTTTCGAGGGTAGCTCGATGCTGCCAAAGATCTTGGGATATTTCCTTGCCTCGGCCGGCGCCGGAAGAATTGCCAGAGCGAGCGAGATGGTCGCCGCCAGGCCCAATCCAATCGCCTTTTTACGCCGTCGCTTCATGCCCGCAGTGCCAACTTTCGAATATTCGTGGTCCATGAAACACTCCGATGCTTCGACGAAAGTTAGCACATGCTACCAGATGATAGTACCCGCCGGCGTGTACTGGCCGGGTCATTTGGTTCGAATCACCCATCAGCGACGGCGGGTACTGGACCCCCGCGCTTGCCGCTCGCCTGCCCCCCACCATTCCGTCGGTGGCCGGGCGGCCGCGAAAGAATTATGATCACGTACATGCCTGGACAGGCAAGGTCGTGTTATGAATCCTTGTGATACCTTGGCGAATTGGGGGGGGCGGATCCAGTGACCATGGATAGTGACGGCAAGGGTGCCACCGGCCTGTTCGAGGCCGAGGCGCAGCGGCGCGGCTTCGATCCCAGGATCGCGTTCCCGGTGATCGTGCTCGCATTGGTGGCGGTGATTGGAATCTGGGCCATCCAGGCCTTCGTGACCGAGGAGAAGCAGCGCGAACTGACGCAATGGCAGGTGCGCATGCGGATCGTCGCCGACAGCCGGGCGGCCGAGGTCGAACGATGGCTCGCACGCCATCTGGAGGATTTGAACTCGCTCGCCGCCAACGAATCCGTGCAGCTTTATGTGTCCTCGATCGCGGAACTGGGCGCCGACCCCAGCCAATCCGACCAGGTCGAGGGTTTTCGGGAATACCTGCGCAACCTGTTGCAGGTGACGGCGGCGCGCGGCGGCTATGGCGCCGACGGCGCCGAGCAACCCTCCTTCAACGAGAGCGTCGTGGGTACCGGTGGGATCGCCATCGTCGATGCCGATGGAAGGGTGGTCGCGACCTCGCCCGGCTCGCCGCCCATCGATGGCGCGATCAAGGCGTTTGTCGATTCCGTGGCGCCGGGCGCCGCCGCGATCTCGCCCCTCCACCTCGATGCCAAGGGCCGTCCGGCGATGATCTTCACCGCGCCCTTGTTCGCGGTCCAGTCCGAGCAGGGTGCCGCCGACCAGATCGGGCGCATCATCGGCGTCAAGGAGGTGGATCGCGAGCTGTTCCCGCTGTTGCGCCAGCCGGGCGAGACCATCGGCAGCGCCATCACCGTGCTTCTGGCGCGCGCCGAAAACGAGGTCACGTATTTGTCGCCGATCGATGATCCGAGCCAGCCGGTCAAGCCGCTCGGCCTGGTGATGTCGCTGGATGCCCCCAGCGCCGCCGATTTGGACGCGGCTCTGGCGGTCGCCTCCCCCGGCGCGTTTTCGGCCGATCGCAAGAACTATCGCGCCGAACGCGTGCTAGTGATCTCGCGCGGGTTCGCGCAAGCGCCCTGGGTGCTGATGCACACCATCGCCTATGACGAGGCGCTGGGGCCGGCGGATACCAGGTTCCGGAACCTGGCCATCATGCTGGGACTGGCGCTGCTGGCGGTGGGGGGCGCGATTTTCGCCGTCTGGCGCCATGGTTCCTCACGCCGAGCGACCGAAGCATCGCGCCGGCACCAGCATTTGGCCCAGCAATTCGAGGCCCAGAAGGATCTGCTGCAATTGGTGACCGACAGCCAACCGACCAGCATCTTTATCCTCGACCATGAACACCGCTTCCGCTTCGCCAACAGCCAGGCATCGAAACTGGCCGGCATTACCCCCCAGGAAATGCTGGGCAAGGAGATCCAGGCCGTGATCGGCCCGGCCCTGGCCAAGCGCTACGTCGCCTTGAACGACCAGGCGAGCGAGATCAACGCGCGGGTGGCCGACGTCGCCCGCCTCGTCGTCAATGACCAGACCAGGGTGGTGCAATCCGAGCATATCCCGCTTGCCGATCGCGCCGGCAAGCAGGTCGGTGTACTGACCGTGGAGCGCGACATCACCGATGTCGTGACCGAGCGCGAGAAGCGCGCGCGCACCCTGCAGAACCTGGTCAAGGCGCTGGTCGATGTGGTCGACAAACGTGATCCCTTCGCCGCCCGTCACTCGGTCCGCGTCGCCAAGGTGGCGCGCGCCGTCGCCACCGAGATGGGATTGACCGAAACCTATATCGAAACCGCGGAAACCGCCGGTAATCTGCTCAATCTAGGCAAGATCATGATCTCGCCGGAATTGCTGGCCAAGACCGCCGATTTGACCGAGGACGAGCGCCGCCTGTTGCGCGATTCGATCCAGATGAGCGCCGACATGCTTCAGGACATCGAGTTCGACGGCCCGGTCGTCGGCACTTTGCGCCAGGCGCAGGAACGCTGGGACGGCAGCGGACCCAAGGGCCTCAAGGGCGAGGAAGCGCTGGTCACCGCCCGCATCATCGGGGTGGCCAACGCCTTTGTCGGCATGGTCAGCGACCGCGCGTTCCGCCGGGCGCTTTCCATCGATCAGGCGATCGAAAATCTGTTCAAGGACGCGGGCAAGGGTTTCGACCGGAAGGTGGTCGCGGCGCTGGTGAACTACCTGGACAACCGCGACGGTCGTGCCGCCCTTGAAGAAAGCGGGCTGGAGCCGGGAGCCTAGACTTCCGAATCGTCCAAGCGCGCCAAACGCCGGCTGGCGGTAAGCGCCAGATCGAGGATCAGGCTGCGCCGCCGATTGCCGTTGAGCAACGCCTCCGGCGCCTCGCGCGAAACCGAGCCGCCATGGGCATCGGCGATGATCAGCCCGGCATCTTGGGGCAGGATCTCGGCCGGAAAGCCGGGTTCCACCGCGAAATAGAAGCGATCGCAGTACTCCATGTACGCTTGCCACTTGCAATCGCCCAGAAAGTCGGCACGGCCGCTCTTGATTTCGACGATGACGATTCGGCCTTGGCCGTTGATCCCCAGTACATCGGCCCGCATGCCGTTGCCTAGAGCGAATTCCCCGACCGAAGCATAGCCCAGGGAATCCATCAGCCGCATGACCCCGCGGCGAATTCGCGGGGCGCGATCGGCAAGCTTGGCTTGCGTCTGGTTCATCCATCAAGCATGCCAATTTAGGCTGAGGCCGGCAATCCCGCCGCTTGTCGGGGCCGAGCGGGGCCATTATCAAGACACGCCATGGGAACGGGGGAGGTCATGAGGGCGAAAAGGCATCAGCCGGCGCGAATCCGGCGGGGGATCACCCGGGCGATCGCCACCGCGATCGGGCTGGTGCTGTGCCTCAGCGTCTCGCTCACGATCGCCTATCGAGTGCTGCCGCCGCCCGTGACGCCGCTCATGGTGCTCCGCCTGTTCGAGGGCGAGGGCCTGGCCAAGGAATGGGTCGGTTATGATTCGATCTCGCCCAACTTGGCTCGGGCCGTGATCGCCGCCGAGGATTCCGGGTTCTGCGAGCATTGGGGTTTCGACTTCGCGGCGATCGAGGCGGCGTGGAAGCGGCTGCAAAAGAAGCCGACGGCCCAGCGCCTCAAGGGTGGATCGACGATCAGCAACCAGACCGCCAAGAACGTCTTCTTGTGGCCGGGCGATTGGCTGGCGACGCGGATCCCGCGCAAGGCGATCGAGCCTTATTTCACCCTCCTGATCGAGTATTTCTGGAGCAAGCGGCGAATTCTTGAAGTCTATCTGAACGTGGTCGAGTGGGGCCACGGAATCTATGGCGCCGAAGCCGCGGCACGTGCCCATTTCAATAAACCGGCGCTGGAATTGACGCGACTTGAGGCAGCACTCCTGGCCGCGACCCTGCCCAATCCAAGACGCTGGAACGCCAGTCAGCCGACCGATTATCTCCGCAAGCGTGCCGCGACCATCCAGGCTCGAATGAACGATACGCCGGACCCGGCGGGCGACCCCTGTCACTAGTGTCCCGATTCTGAAATTCGCCAGACCACCAGGCGATACCCCGAGCGAATTTCAGAATCGAAAGGACATTGGCAATTTATTGCGTCTTGTGTCGTATTCGGTTTCGAAGTTCGCTTGGCGCTCCTGGCCGCGTGATCTGGCGAACTTTAAAAACCACGACACTAGCGCCAACTTTCGAAGATGCGTGATCCATGAAGCACGCCCATCGTTCCACGAAAGTCGGGCCCCATGTTGCCAAACGAAGGTACCCGCCGGCGTGCGACTTCCGGGGTCACTTGGCTCAAATCGGCCATCGGCGACGGCGGGTGCCGGATGTGAGCGCCACCAATTCGGCGACCAGGCCCCGTGCCCGGCCACGCCATTTGCCGCCGCTATCGGCATGGCTTGGGTTTCGGGTCGCCGTTATTCTGGCGTCATGAACGAGATTGCCGCGGATCCCTCGCTGGCGGCATCGCCCTTCTTTCTGGCGCTGCGGCTGATGACGACGCTTGATCCCGGCCTGGTCGAGATTGTGCAGCGCTCGCTGTTGGTCAGCCTGGCGGCACTCTTGCTCGCAACCGCGATCGGCTTGCCGCTGGGGGCCCTGGTGGCGATCGCGCGGTTCCCCGGGCGGGGCGCGATCGCGGTCATGCTCAGCGCGTTCATGGGCCTGCCTCCCGTGGTCGTCGGCTTGGTCGTCTATCTCCTGCTGTCGCGATCCGGTCCGCTTGGAATCCTTGGTCTGCTCTACACCCCCACCGCGATGGTGATCGCGCAGGCCATCCTGGTCACCCCCATCATCGCCGCGGTCACCCGGCAGACCATCGCCGATCTGTGGCAGGAGTACCGGGAACAGTTGTTGTCGCTGGGCGCCACGCCCACTTCCGCCATGTCGGCCTTGATTTGGGACGCGCGGGCGAGCCTCTCGACCGCGATCCTGGCTGGATTCGGGCGCGCGACCGCCGAGGTCGGCGCGGTCATGATCGTGGGCGGCAACATCGATCATGCCACCCGCACCATGACCACGACCATCGTGCTTGAGACCAGCCGGGGCAATCTGGCCATGGCGTTGGCCCTGGGCTTGATCCTGATCTGTTTATCCTTGGCGGTGAACGGGGCGGTCGTGGCGCTCCGCGATTACGGACCCAGGGGAGATTGAGGGGGATTGAGCGGCGATGTCGCTACGCTTGGAACATCTAAGCTTCCGCCGCGGCGATCAAATCCTGGTCGGTCCGATCGACGCCGAATTGGCCATCGTGCCGCGGACCGTTATCCTCGGCCCGAACGGTGCCGGCAAGAGCCTGCTGCTTCGGCTTTGCCATGGATTGCTGGCACCATCGACGGGCCACGTTCATTGCGCGCTCAAGCAGGCGATGATCTTCCAGAAGCCGGTCTTGCTGCGCCGTTCTGTCGCCGGAAACATCGGTTTCGCGCTGGCACTGGCACATGTGCCTCGGGCACGGCGGGCGGTGCGGATCGACGAGGCACTGGCGCTCACCGGATTACAGGCCAAGGCGCGCCAACCGGCGCGCTCGCTCTCGGGGGGCGAACAGCAATTGCTGGCGCTCGCCAGGGCCTGGGCGACCCGGCCGGCGATCCTGCTGATGGAC
This sequence comes from uncultured Rhodospirillaceae bacterium, assembly GCA_964542425.1. Taxonomy (GTDB): domain Bacteria; phylum Pseudomonadota; class Alphaproteobacteria; order Dongiales; family Dongiaceae; genus Dongia_A. The sequence continues at coordinate 70,222 of CAZIUB010000027.1, forward strand.
GAACCCACCGCCAGTCTCGATCCGGCAGCCACCGAAGCGGTGGAAAGGCTGGTTTTTCAGTTGTCGGCCGGTAGCACTCGCGTGCTCATGACCACGCATGACCTTGGACAGGCGCGCCGGATCGCGAACCAGATCGTTTTCTTGCACCACGGAAAAATGTTGGAGCAGCTACAGACCCAAACGTTCTTCGCCGGGCCTGGAACAGCCGAGGCGCGTGCCTTCATCGACGGCAATCTCAACTGGTAGGCTGTACGTTCGCCTCGATCGCCGGGGCCTTTTTCGCGCACTCACCGGAAAATAGACCGGCCGTTTCACTCCTCGGCGGAAAAGAAGGCCTGGGCACCCCCGATTCGGAAAGCGTCGATCGCGCCCTGGCCGTCGGGCGACAGCATCCAATCGATGAAGGCTTGACCGTCGATGGCCTTCACATGCGGGAATCTCTCCGGGTTGGCCAGGATGATGCCGTATTCGTTCTTCAGCGCCGGATCGCCTTCGACCAGCACCACCAGATCGGCCTTGTTGCCGAAGGCGGCCCAGGTGGCCCGGTCGGTGAGGACATAGGCCTCCATCGCGGAGGCCGCATTGAGGGTGGCACCCATGCCCGAACCGAGCGACTTGTACCACTGCCCCGAGCCCAGCGTCGGATCGACACCCGCCTGTTGCCAGAGTTTCATTTCCGCCTTGTGGGTGCCGCTATCATCGCCACGCGAGGCGAAACTCGCGCCGGAAGCGGCGATGAGCGCCAGGGCCTCGGCGGCGCTGGCTCGCCTCTTGATTCCGGCCGGGTCGCTGCCGGGACCGGCGATCAGAAAATCGTTGTACATGAGATCGTCGCGGCGAAGGCCGAAGCCTTCGGCCACGAATTGCTCCTCGGCTGGCCGGTTGTGAACCACCAGCACATCGGCATCGCCACGCTTGGCCGATTCGATCGCCTGGCCGGTGCCCTTTGCCACCACGCGCACATCGATCCCGGTCTGGTTCTCGAATTTCGGCAACAGCCAGTCGAACAGGCCGGAATCGGCGGTCGATGTGGTCGAGGCGACGATGATGAAGCGCTCGCCGGCACTGGCTGAACCCGGCGCCGATAGAGCCGCGATCGCCATCAAGCCCGCCAACCGCAACCATGCGTGTGGCCAGTTGAATTTACCCTGCATTCTTTTCCTCGTTTGAATCGAAATTACTCCGCCGATCGGTTTCGCGGGGTGGATTTACCAGCACAAAACGAACTTTGTCAGTGCCGGCTATCGCGAGATTGGCCGATTCGAGCCAAATGACCCGGCCAGCACCCTCCGACGGGCGATCCCTTGCCCCGGCCAGCACCTTCCGGCGGGCGATCTTTTGCCCCGGACCCTAGTGTCCCGATTCTGAAATTCGCCAGACCACCTGGCGATACCCCGAGCGAATTTCAGAATCGAAAGGACACTAGCAACTTATCGAGTCTAGCGTCGTATTCGGTTTTACAAGTTCGCTTGGCGCTCCTGGCCGCGTGATCCGGCGAACTTTAAAAACCACGACACTAAACCCCCGCCATGTCGGACCAAGCCGGGCACCCGACCACGTCGATTGCCGGCATGATCGGCATGGGTCGGGCTTCAAATCGGCGCCACGCTAATGGCCCGCGACCGACATTCCGCTCCAGGGGCATGTTGGCCCGGACCGCTAGCAATTTCAACGTGTTGTGGTGCGACGCCAACACGATGAGAGGAACAAGAAGCATTGGCGTCGCACCACTAGCATCAACAGCGAGATGGCCTCGGGACCCGTCGCCGACGGCATCGCCATTCCTTCTGGTGCCGGGGCCGTAGGACAGACCCGCTGGCGGTCCTACAGCCTCCGAGGCGGCCGAGAAGCTCGTCCACCAATTGTCGGAGGTGGGGGCGCGTTCTGACGACTACTCATGATCTTGAGCAGGAACCGCCGATTGCACACCAGATCGTGTGTTTTTGCACCAAGGTAGGCTGCTAATTTGATTTCAAACGCGGTCGTTCGCTGCCGCCCCGGGAACCGCTTAGGCGCGCGCCTTCATGTAGGGCTTTCCCAATCGGTGATTGGCGGATTCATGTCGATCGGCAAGGTGATGTTTCGGCTTATACTTAATGAATTGTTAGCCGGCAATTCGCATAATCCAAGGCGGTTCGTCGTCCTATGACGGGGAAGCTCGCAAAGTTCATGACCAGCGATACGCCCGCACGAGCAACGCCGCCGAAGGGGTACGGCCTCGCTCAGTACCACAGCGGTGCCCAGACCACTCGATTGATCCGGGCGATTCCGGTCGCCATCATCGTCCTTTCGTTGGCGTTTTCCGCGGTTGCAATCTACGGCCTGTGGAAAATCGACCTTGCCGAATCCAGAATGACGCTGGAGCGCTTGTCGCTTGCCGCCACAAAGCAGACCCAATGGCAGATCGACCGCCTCGAGCAAGTGATGCAGGCTGGCACGGTCTGGCTGGCGCGGATGGACGAAACCGAGAACGTGGCCAATCTGCGCTTGCAGGAGCGTTTCCAGCCCAGGCTGCAGGCCTTGGAAGCCGTCGAATCCCTGATCATCAGCAATGCCGAGGGCACCCTTCGCGTCATCACGCGCGAGACCGTGGCGGTACCGGCCACCGGATTCGATCCGCGCCCGCTGTTTGAACTCTATCGGCGCGATCCCGAGCGCGACCTCGTCATTGGCCGCGCGTTCTGGATGCCCTCGGGCAAGACCTGGGCCTTTCCGTTCTCGCATCGTGTGCTCGATCCAGAGGGAAATCTGGTCGGAGCGATCACCGCCCTCATTCGCGCCGACGTGATCGCCGAGCGTTTCGATTCCATTGCGCCAAGCGGCGATTTTCGCATTTTGTTGTTGAACAGCGCGGACGAAATCCTTGCCGGACGGCGCAACGAGGGCAATTCCCGGGCGACGGAGCCCAATGCCGCCCCGATCGGCGATGGCGGATTCTACCCGGACTGGCGGGCACTGCCGGTCGAAGGCCACCTGGCCTATGCGCGGACGCTGAACGATTTTCCGCTTCAAGTCGTGGCCTTGCTGCCCAGTTCGGCCCACCAGGCGCGGTTTCGCGGCCAGGCGGTCCTGGTGGTGGGAATCGCGATGGCGGCGGGGATCGGGTTGACCGCGATCGCGAGCCTCTTGGGAATGCGCATTCTGGCTGCCCAAAAGCAGCTGCGCGAGGAGCGCGATTTCGTCGATCGCGTGATTGATTCGGCGGATGCCATGGTGCTCCTGCTCGACCGGCAAGGCACCATCCTTCGGCGCAACGCCGGCATCTCGAAGTTGCGCAACGCCGCGACCATCGAGGCGGCGAGGACGCTGGCCGAGCTATGCGCCCACGACCACAATTCCCGGATCGACGACGCCCTGGATCGCGCCATTTTCCATGGCCACTCGGAATTCGAAAGCAATTTGACGGATGCCAATGGACTTCCCGTGATCATCAGCTGGACCATTTCGACCTTGCCCCAGGGGGCGAGCGTGTCGGGCGCCCTGGTCTGCGTCGGCGCCGACATCACCGAATTGCGCCAGTCCTGGCATTCCCTGTCGCGCAACAACGCGATCATGAAGCATGTGCTGGCCATGGCGAAGACCTATTACTGGATCGGCCGGCCGACCGAGGCGCTTGACGACATTTCCGGCGAGGGCATGACCTATTCGAGCGGTGCTTCGGAAATGAACGCGGTTCCCGAAACGGCTCTCCATGTTTCCACCTCAAGTTTAATCGAACGCGTCCTTCACCCCGATGATCAAAGACCATACATGGACGGATTGGCCACGTTCCTCCAAGGAACGGAGCGACGCTATGGTTACGCCTATCGGCTGCGGCGCGCCAATGGCGGCTATCGGCATTGCGTCGGCGTCATGGAGAAAATCCAGGACGATTCCGGCGGCATCGCGGAAATCATCGGTGTCGAACAGGACATCTCGGAACTCTCCCAGGCCAATGCGCTCTTGGCCGAGAACGCAATCAAGTTGCGCCGCGCCCATCGCCTGGCGAGCCTCTGCTTCATGACAATGGATGCCACCGCGCCGATATTGCGGCTGGAGCCGAATTTGACCGGATTTTCCGACGAAGCGGCGAACATCCTGGGCCATCCGGCGGATCATCTCAACGAGGATTCCAGGGCCTATCTCGACCGCGTGATCCATCCCGACGACCGCGACCGCTTCCGCGCCGAGTGGGCGGCCTTCATGGAATCCGCCGACAAGGGGGCCAAGTTCGAGCATCGCATCCTTCATGGCGACGGCGTGCAGCGCCATGTACGGGTAAGCGTCGAGAAGGCTTACAGTCTCGCCAGACAGCTGGCGCAGATCGTCGGCGTCATCCAGGACGTGAGCGGCCAGCGCCGCCGCGAATTCGAGCTTCTGGCCGCCAAGCACGAGGCCGAGGTCGCCAACCGCGCCAAGACCGAATTCCTGGCCAATATGAGCCACGAATTGCGCACGCCCTTGAACGCGGTCATCGGGTTTTCGCAATTGATCCGCGACCAGAATTTCGGGCCGGTCGCCGAACGCTATGTCGGCTATGCCGATGACATCTATCGAAGCGGCGAGATGCTTCTGGATTTGATCAACGATATCCTTGATCTGTCGCGGGTCGAAACCGGACGCCAGGAGCTGAGCGACGACATCGTCTGCCTGCAGGACCTGCTTCAGGACTGCGGCAAGGTACTTTCCGCCCGCGCCGGCGAAGGGGACGTTCGGATCGACATCACCGAGGACACTGCCGGGATCGGCTTGCGCGTCGACCAGCGCGCCATCAAGCAGGTCATGCTCAACGTACTGTCCAATGCGGTCAAATTCACGCCGCCCGGCGGGTCGGTCAAGGTCTCGGCCGGACTGATCCCGGGCGGTGCGGTGGAAATCCGAATCGCCGACACCGGAATCGGCATCGATCCGGCGGTCATCAAGGATCTGTTTCAGCCATTTCGCCAGGCCGATTCGCAGATCAGCCGCCATTATGGTGGTACCGGGCTCGGTTTGGCCATCAGCCGCAGTCTCATCCGCCTCCATGATGGCGACATTCAATTGGAGAGCCAGAGGGGACAAGGCACCATTGTGCGTATGGTCTTGCCGGCCGATCGCACCATTCCCGCGCATTTCCCGGGACGGAAACTGGCCTAGAGTTCCCGGTTTGCCTTGATCTTGCCGGCCCTGGCGTTATCTATGAGGCGGGCAATCTCGCATTGCCGTGAAGCTGGAGGCGGAATTGGGCACCTATCGATCGCGGACCACGACGCACGGCCGCAACATGGCGGGCGCCAGGGGCTTGTGGCGGGCCACCGGCATGAAGGACGGCGATTTCGGCAAGCCGATCATCGCCATCGCCAATTCCTTCACCCAATTCGTGCCCGGCCATGTCCATCTCAAGGATCTGGGCCAGATGGTGGCCCGAGAGATCGAAAGCGCGGGCGGGGTGGCCAAGGAATTCAACACCATCGCCGTCGATGACGGCATCGCCATGGGCCATGACGGCATGCTCTATTCGCTGCCCTCGCGCGAGATCATCGCCGATTCCGTGGAATACATGGCCAATGCGCACTGCGCCGATGCCCTGGTCTGTATTTCCAACTGCGACAAGATCACGCCCGGCATGCTGATGGCGGCGATGCGGCTCAACATTCCGGCGGTGTTCGTTTCCGGCGGACCGATGGAGGCCGGCAAGGTGATCGTGGGCGGCAAGGAAAAAGCCATCGATCTGATCGACGCCATGGTCGCGGCGGCCGATTCCAGCGTCAGCGACGAGGACGCGGCCAAGTACGAAAAATCAGCCTGCCCGACCTGCGGCTCCTGCTCGGGCATGTTCACCGCCAATTCCATGAACTGCCTGACCGAGGCCTTGGGCCTCGCACTGCCGGGCAACGGCACCACGCTCGCCACCCACGCCGACCGCAAGGAGCTGTTCCTGCGCGCGGGCCGCGTGGCGGTGGAGCTTTGCAAACGCTTCTACGAGCAGGGCGACGAGAGCGCGCTCCCCCGCTCGATCGCCAATTTCCAGGCCTTCGAGAACGCGATCACGCTGGACATCGCCATGGGCGGCTCGACCAACACGGTCCTGCATCTGCTGGCCGCGGCCCATGAGGGCGAGGTCAATTTCACCATGGCCGATATCGACCGGCTGTCGCGGCGCGTTCCCAACATCTGCAAGGTGGCGCCCGCCGTTCCCGACGTGCATGTCGAGGACGTTCACCGGGCCGGCGGGATCATGGCCATCCTTGGCGAACTCAATCGCGGCGGATTGCTCCACGACCAGGTCAAGACCGTGCATTCCAAGACGCTCGGCGAGGCGCTGGCGCTTTGGGACGTGCGGGTGAACGCCGATCCCAAGCTGCACCACTTTTTCAAGGCGGCGCCGGGCGGCGTGCCCACACAGGTCGCCTTCAGCCAGGACCGACGCTTCGAGGAACTCGATCTCGACCGCGCCAACGGCGTCATCCGCGACATCGAGCATGCTTTTTCCAAGGATGGCGGCCTGGCGGTGCTCCACGGCAATTTCGCCCAGGACGGCTGCATCGTGAAGACCGCGGGGGTCGATTCCTCGATCCTCAAATTCTCCGGCCCGGCGCGCATTTTCGAGAGCCAGGATTCGGCCGTCGAGGCGATCCTGCTCAACCAGGTCAAGGCGGGCGATGTCGTGGTGATTCGCTACGAGGGGCCCAAGGGCGGGCCGGGGATGCAGGAAATGCTCTATCCGACCTCGTATCTGAAATCCAAGGGCCTGGGCAAGGTCTGCGCGCTGGTGACCGATGGGCGCTTCTCCGGCGGCACGTCGGGACTTTCCATCGGCCATGTCTCGCCCGAAGCGGCCGAGGGCGGGGCCATCGCCCTCATTCGCGAAGGCGACCGGATCGACATCGACATCCCGAACCGGGCCATCGATGTGGGCGTCGACGAGGCCGAGCTGGCGGAGCGCCGCCGGCACATGGTGGGCAAAAACAACAATGCCTGGCAGCCGGCCGAAAAGCGCCATCGCAAGGTCACGACCGCGCTCAGGGCCTATGCCGCGCTCACCACCAGCGCCGCCAGGGGTGCGGTGCGCGTCGTACCGTGATCAGGGATAGAGGTTCTCCACCACCAACTGCCACGGGCGATCCGACGCTCCGGTGACCAGCCCGTTTGGCGCCACCTGGCGCAGCGTCCGCGAAACCGAGTTGCGCACGTTGCCGCCGATCGAATCCAGAATCCCGTCTTCGTTGGCGATGACAAGGTCGCAATGCATCGGCGTTTCCGGATCGATGCGATTGAAGGGTATTGCGGCCGGGCCATCGCGCGGCGCGCAAATGAGATCGCCGGGGCGTGGGCCGTAATCCGCCGGATCGCGCAACTGGAACCGCCGCCCCGCCTCGCCCCGATGCGAGGCGATGGCGCGAAGATATTCCGAATGCAGCGCGCCGCCGGGAAATTCCGTGGCCGGCACCCCTGCCTCCGCCATGAGCCAAGAAAGGAACGCCGCCGACCAGGGCTTGTCGCAATCGGCGCCGCTCCAGTTTCTGTCGATGGCCCGCCAGTATTTGGCGACCAGCGCGCTGCCGGCCCCGGTATCTTCCCATAGGCCGACCGGATCAATGCGCTCGCTCGTTCCCGAAAAGCGCGATACCTGCCCGCCGAAAGCGCGCCACTCGGCGATCGCCAAATCGAGCATTCGTGCCCGTGTCGATCGCGGATCGGTTGCGGGCGATTCGACCCGGGGCAAGGTGGCGCAGCCGGCAAATAGAAGGACGAGGATCGCAATTGCTGTTAACGTTTTCATGGGGCGACTCGTTCGATGGCGATTGGTGTTGCAAGGATCGTTCCCCACCATGCTTCACGCATGTAGCCGGCGCAATATCGGCGGGTCGTGAGCGATGGACAGGAGCTGGCGAAAAGATGCACTTGCGAATCGTTGCGATCGGTCGCCTGAAGAATGGCCCGGAGGCAGCCCTGATCGACGAGTATCGCAAGCGCATTCGCTGGAAGCTTTCCATCGAGGAAGTCGAGCAGGGCCGGAAGCGAAGCGGCGCCAATGCCAAGGCGCGCGAGGGGCAATTGTTGGCTCAGGCGCTGGCCGGAATCGCCGCCGGCCGGCGGATATTGGTGGCGCTGGACGAGAACGGATCGCCCTGGTCGAGCCGCGAATTCGCGGCCAAGCTCATGGCATGGCGCGACCAGGGTGCGCTCGAGATCGTCTTTGTCATCGGCGGTGCCGATGGCCTTGATCCCGGCCTGTTGTCCGGTGCCGATGTCGGGTTATGCTTGGGGCGCATGACTTGGCCTCATGCGCTCGCCCGCGTATTGCTGGTCGAGCAGATTTACCGTGCCCAGCAGATCGCCTCGGGCCATCCCTATCACCGGGATTGAAAGGAGCGACTAATGATCAGGTTTTTGTGCTTGGCGGCGATGGCGGGCGCCCTTGCCCTCTCGGGCTGCCTGCCGGAATCCGAGCATCCGGTCGCCCCGCCCGATGCCGGCGGCGGCGATGCCCGCCTGCTCGGCGCCTGGCTGCAAGTGTCCGAGGACGGTTACGGTATCTACCACGCCTTCAAGACCGAAAGGCCGGATTGGGATCTGGCGGTCGCCGATCATGACGTGGAGGGTATTGGCGAGGTCGAAATTTTTGTCGGCCACACGACCAGGCTTGCCGGCGGCGATTACCTGAATGTATTGGTGACCGGTGCCGAGACCGGCTATCTGATCGCGCGCTACGAGTTCACCGACCAGGATCACCTGCGCGTGGCCTTCGCCGACACGGAGGTACTGGTCGAGGCGGTGAAATCGGGCGCCCTTGCCGGCCAGATCACCGAAGACAGCACCGGTCCCGATATCCGCATCACGGCGAGCCCGGCGCAATGGCAGGCCTATCTTGCTGCCGCACCCGCGAGCCTGTTCCCGGAAATGCTCGAAATGGAGCGGGTAGGACCCGCCCTGGTCTGGGAATGACGAGCACGGGGATGAATGACAATCGACCTAGTGCCAACGTTCGAAGAAGCGTGATAAATGAATCCTTCCGGCTCTTCCACGAAAGTCGGGCCACATGTTACCAGATGATAGTACCCTCCGGCGTATAAGGGCGGTGTCACTTTGCTGAGTCGGCCATCAGCGACGGCGGGTACTAGGCCAGTGGTGTTATGCGTGCTCGACGGTTGGGGCCATCGCATCGAGCGCGACCACAACGCGATCCTCCAGGCCAGAACTCCGAATTGGGACCGGCTGATCGAGGAATGTCCGTGGGGCCTGATCGACGCGTCGGAATTGCATGTCGGCCTGCCCGGCGGGCAGATGGGCAATTCCGAGGTCGGGCACATGAACCTGGGCGCCGGGCGCGTGGCGCTCCAGGACTTGCCGCGCATCGACCAGGCCTTTGGCGAGGGCGTGGTCGAGCAATTCCAGCCGATGCGCGATATCATCGCCCGTCTAGGTGCGAGCGGCGGGGCTTGTCACTTGTTGGGCCTGTTGTCGCCGGGAGGCGTGCATTCGCACCAGGATCACATGCTGGAATTGGCGCGCATTCTCGATCGCGCCAAAATCCCGGTCGTGATCCACGCCTTTCTCGATGGCCGGGATACGCCCCCCAGCAGTGCCCGGGATTTCGTGGCCGAATTCGCGGGCGCGCTCTCCGGGCTGGGCGGGGCGCGTTTCGGCACCATCGGTGGGCGCTATTTTGGCATGGATCGCGATGGCCGCTGGGCGCGGGTGAAACGCGCCTATGATTCCTTCCTGGGCGAGGCCCCATTCCGGGCCGAGAACCCGCAGGAAGCAATCATCGCTGCCTATGGTCGGGGCGAAACCGACGAATTCATCCAGCCCACGCTGATCGGCGGATTTGCCGGCATGAAAGACGGCGACGGATTGCTGATGGCCAATTTCCGCGCCGATCGCGTGCGCCAGATCTTGACCGCGCTGCTTGATCCCGAATTCGCCGATTTCGAGCGTGGCCGCTGCCCGCGCTTCGCCGCCGCCCTCGGCATGGTCGAGTATTCGATGGCGCTTTCCCGCCTGATGCCGTGCCTGTTCAAGCGGGTTGAAATCCGGGATACGCTGGGCGAATTGGTGGCCAAGGCCGGGCTCAGGCAATTGCGGATCGCCGAGACCGAGAAGTACGCCCATGTCACATTCTTCTTCAACGGCGGCGAGGAACGCCTGTTCGAAGGCGAAGAGCGCATCCTGGTGCCCTCGCCCAAGGTTGCCACCTACGATCTGAAACCGGAAATGTCGGCCTATGAGGTCACCGACCGCTTGGTGACCGCCATCGCCGAGGATCGCTTCGATCTGATCGTGGTCAATTACGCCAACACCGACATGGTCGGCCACAGCGGCAATCTGGCGGCGGCGATCAAGGCGGTGGAGGCCGTCGATCAATGCCTGGGTCGGCTGCGGAGCGCGGTGGCCGAGAGGGGTGGCGTGCTGATCATCACCTCCGATCATGGCAACGCCGAGACGATGCTGGACGTGGCGACCGGCGAAAACCACACCGCCCACACCCTCAATCGCGTGCCTTTCGTGGTGGCGGGCGTGAGCCGACAAGCAATCCGCGATGGAAGGCTTGCCGATGTGGCACCGACCATCCTGTTTTTGATGGGTCTGGAGCAGCCGGCGGCAATGACCGGATCGTCGTTGCTGGGCTCTAGCGCTGTGGTTCCAACGCTTGATTCCCGATCGATGTGTTGGAACCACGACACATGCCATTGAATTTGCTAGTGTTCCGGGCTGACATTGAGGGAGCGGAATGTCGGTTGCGGAACACCAGCCAGGATGATCGCCTCCGTGCGGCCAATTAGCGCCAGCATCGCCCTCGTGGCGCTTGTCCTCGCCGATGCCCTTGGGTCGGCCCCGGCGAACGCCCAGTCCAGCGAGGAATTGCAGGGCATCGAGCAGCAATTGCAGGCGGAAGCGGCCAAGGCCGAGGCACTGAGCCACAAGGCCGAGGCACTTGGCGGAGAGATCGATGATTTGCGCGCCGCCCTGGTCGTAGGCGCGAAGGCGGTGCAGGATTCCGAGCAGCAGGTGAGCGAGGTCGAGGCGGCACTCGCCGAACTGGAAGATGAGGTAGGCACACGCTCCGAGGAACTAGCCTCGCAGCGCCTGGCGTTGGGCCGCGTTCTGATGGCGTTGGAGCGCATGTCGCGCCGTCCAATGCTGGCGATGTTCTTCACCGATCGGCCGCCGGTCGCCGAGGCCCGCGCCCAGCGCCTGTTGGCGATTGCCGGCACGACGCTCAACCGGCGGGCGAGCGCGCTGGTCGCGGAATTGTCCGAACTCGACCAATTGCGCGCCCGGGTGGCGGCCAGGCGCGCCGAACTGGCCGAGGCCATCGGCAAACTCGCGGACGAAAACAAGAAGCTCACCGCCCTCTTGCAAAAAAAGTCGAAACTCCAGGCGCGCACGCGGGAAGAAGGCGAGACCATGCGCCAGCGCATGGCCAATCTTTCCGACGAGGCCCGCAATCTGAAGGACCTACTCGACCGGCTGGAGGCAGCGAAAGAGAGCGAGCCCCCCTCCGTGTCGCCCGCGCCGCCCGATCCTACCCAAACCGAGATCGCCGGTTTGCCCAATTCGCGCCAGGCCGAGGAAGCCTCGCCGGCGGACCCGCAAGGTTCGGCGCGGCCCCTCCCGGAGGCCGGGAATCCGCTGGTCCAGCCGGTGCGCGGCAAGATCGCGGCCGGATTTGGACAATCGACGGAAGCACTTGGCGAAAGCACCGGGCTGGTCTTCGCCGCCCGCGGCGGGGCCGAGGTGGTCGCCCCCTTCGATGGCCAGGTGGTGTTCCAGGGGCCGTTCCGCGGCTATGGGCAAATATTGATCATCGAACACGCCGGCGGGTATCATAGCGTGCTGGCGGGCCTAGACCGGGCCGATGTTTCGGTTGGACAATGGTTGCTGGCGGGCGAACCGGTGGGTTCCATGGCGGGGGATTCCGGCGGGTCGCGGCTCTATTTCGAACTGCGCCACGATGGCCAGCCGGTGGATCCCGCCCCCTGGCTAGACCCGTCGTCGTGGGACTGACTGATTCGAGCCAAACCACCCCGCCAGCACAATTCGGCGGGTACTATCATGGCGTAGAATGTGCCAACTTTCGTGGCAGCGTCGGAGCGTTTCAGGTATCACGCGTTTTTTAAATGTTGGCGCTCGTGTTCCGCAACCGACATTCCGCTCTAGGAACATTTCGGCTAGGGAACACTGGCAAACTCGATGGCATGTGTTGTGGTTCCAACACATCGATCGGGAAACAAGCGTTGGAACCTCAACATTGAGCGCCGCAGCCCTGGCGAACGAGCCGAACAACTAGAAGCAGGCAAAGGTCACCCATCGAATGTCGCGTATTTCCCTACTCGTCGCCACCGCGCTGGTCGCCGGGATGGCGATCGGTGCCATCGCCTTTCCGATCGGCGCGGGTCGCGCCCAATCCGCGCCCGAGGAAAGCACCTACGAACAGCTCAACCTCTTTGGCGAGGTCTACGAGCAGATCCGGCGCAATTACGTCGAGGAAACCAAGGACAAGGACCTGGTCGAGGCGGCGATCGACGGCATGTTGACCTCGCTCGACCCGCATTCCAGCTATCTGAACCCGGAATCGCTTCAGGAAATGCAGGTCCAGACCAAGGGCGAGTTCGGCGGGCTCGGCATTGAAGTGACGATGGAAGAGGGTGTGGTCAAGGTGGTGACGCCGATCGACAGCACGCCGGCCGCCGAAGCCGGAATTCAGCCGGGCGATCTGATCATCAACCTGGATGGCGAACCCGTTATGGGCCTTTCGCTCGCCGACGCCGTCGACAAGATGCGCGGCGAAGTCGGGACCTCGATTCGCCTCACCATCATCCGCCAAGGCGGCGACCCCTTCGATGTGGTTCTGAAGCGCGCCGTGATCGAGGTGAAATCGGTGCGCTGGGAGCTCGAGGAAGGCGGGTTCGGCTATGTGCGCATCTCAAGTTTCTCGGAAAAGACCGATTCCGGGCTGCGCGACGCGCTCGCCGCCCTGCAAAAGGCGACCGACAACAAGCTTTCCGGGATCGTCCTCGATCTGCGCAACAATCCGGGCGGCCTGCTCGACCAGGCGATCAGCGTTTCCGACGATTTCCTGGAGAAGGGCGAGGTGGTCTCCACCCGCGGCCGCGACCCGGATGCGGCCGAACGGTGGAACGCCGAAGCGGGAGACCTCATTGACGGCAAGCCGATCATGGTCCTCATCAATGGCGGATCGGCCTCGGCCTCGGAGATCGTCGCGGGCGCTTTGCAGGATCACCACCGCGCCATCTTGCTTGGGACCCGTTCCTTCGGCAAGGGTTCGGTCCAGACCATCGTGCCGATACCCAACCACGGCGCCATTCGCCTGACCACGGCGCGCTATTACACGCCCTCGGGCCGGTCGATCCAAGGCAAGGGTATCGATCCCGATATCGTGGTCGAACAGGCGAAGATCGAAAAGGTGACCGAACAAGGCCGCCACGAGGGCGATCTTCGCGGCGCGCTGGAGAACAAGGGCGGCGTCGAAGGCGCCGTCACGCCGCCCGAAGGCGAGGCTGCGGGCGAGGAGACCAAGACGGAGGAAGAGGTGGCCACCCCCTTTGTCGGTTCCGAGAAACAGGAGATCGCCCAGCCCGATCAGGATTTTCAGTTGGCCCGCGCGCTCGATCTCCTGCGCGGTCTGGCGCTGATCCAGGATCGGGCCGCCAATTGAGACCCTAACGGGCGTGGAGCCCGCAAGGCGAGCGGCCAGGATGGACCCGGCGGAGATCCAGCGCCTCCCTTATCGGCTGGGCGTTGGCATCGCGCTCTTCAATGCCAACGACCAGGTTTTCGTCGCCCAGCGCATCGACAACCCAGGCCCCGCCTGGCAGATGCCCCAGGGCGGCATCGATCCCGGCGAGGATCCGTTGCAAGCGGCCTGGCGCGAAATGCGCGAGGAGATCGGCACCGATCTGGCCGAACTCATCGGCGAGAGCCGGGAATGGTTGAGCTACGAACTGCCCCCGGATTTGGTGCCCAAGCTGTGGAAGGGCCGCTATCGCGGCCAGCGCCAGAAATGGTTCGCCTTTCGCTTTGCCGGTCGCGATCGTGATATCGACATCGCCACCAAGCACCCGGAATTCTCGGCCTGGAAATGGGCGGGACTGGCCGAGCTCCCCGATTTGATCGTGCCCTTCAAGCGCGGGCTTTATCTGGATTTAGTGCGCGAATTTCAGGGCCTAATGGGCTCGCGCCATTCGGGTTCGACAGACCCCAATCGGGCAGGGTAAGCAGTCTCTCGCGTATGATCGGGAGAAACCCATGCGGGGACAAATGAAGGTTCACGAGATCGCGCCGGAAAAATTGAATTCCCTGACTTCCTGCGTCATCGCCACCGAGAGGGGCGAGATGATGGTGGAGCTCTATCCCGCGGCCGCACCCAACACGGTCGCCAATTTCCACGCCCTGGCCAGGAGCGGGTTTTATGACGGGCTGAATTTCCACCGGGTCATTCCCGGCTTCGTCGTCCAGGGCGGCTGCCCCAAGGGCAACGGAACCGGCGGTCCCGGCTGGCGCATCGCCTGCGAAGTCAAAGGCAATCCCCACCGGCACCTGCAAGGCTCGTTGTCGATGGCCCATGCCGGGCGCGACACCGGCGGCTCGCAATTCTTCCTGGTGCTGGGGCCCCAGCCCCATCTCGACGGCGAGCACACGGTTTTCGGCCGGGTCACCGAGGGCATCGACATCCTGCTCTCGATCGAGACCGGCGATCATATCGCAACCGTTCGCTTCGCCGATTGACGTTCGGCCCATTGCGCTTTTTGTCAGTGCAGCAGGATGGCGCCCAAGGCAACCATCGCCACCGCGCCATAGCGTCGGATCGAAAACGATTCCTTGAGCCAGAGGGCGCTGAAAATCGCGGCGAAGATGACACTGGTCTCACGCAAGCTGGCGACCTGCGCGAGGCCGGTTCGCGACATGGCGTAGATGGCGATGCCGTAGGCTGCCATCGACAGCCCACCGCCCAACGCCGCCACTTGCCACTTTTCGCCGATCGCCGCGAACAGCCCAATTCCGCGCCGAAACAGGCAGGCGATGATGAGCGGCGGGGCATCCAGCACGAACAGCCAGACGATGTAGCCCCATTTGTCTCCGGCCAGGCGCACGCCCTGGCCATCGCAAAGGGTGTAGCCCATGATGGTGAGGCTGGTGAGCAGGCCAAAGGCGACTGGGCGCCAGGGATGACGGCGCTTGAGCGGCCGATCCAATGCGAGGCTGAGGATGCCCAGCGAAATCGCCGCCACGCCGATCAAGGGCAGCATCGACATTTCCTCGCCGACGATCGCCCATGCCGACAGCGCGACCAGCATCGGGGCCGAGCCGCGCGCGATCGGATACACGAGCGACAGATCGCCATACCGGTAGCCGAGCAGCAGGAATATGTAATAGCCGATATGGGTCAGGATCGACCCGGCGAGATAGGGCCAGCTCTGCGGGTTGGGGAACGTGACGAAGGGCGTCGCGGCCAATGCGATCAACCCGGCCATGGTCATGATCAAGGTCATGTTGACCAGCGCGTCATCGCCGGTCTTGACCAACACGTTCCAGCCCGCGTGCATGGAAGCGGCCAACAGCACGAGCAGCGTCCATTCGGGAGAAAGCGTCACGATCGGTATTCCGGCGCGGCCTAGTACCCGCCCGTCGTGAGACTGGCTGATTGAGCAAGCTCACTCCGCCAACAAACGCCGGCAGGTACGATCATTGGGGAATATGTGCCAACTTTCGTTGCAACATTGGAGCGTTTCATGGATCACGCTGTTTCGAAAGTTGGCACCACGGGCAAGCGGATGGCACTCTGCCACCGCCCGTGCCAACTTTCGAACATACGCAATAATCGAAACGCTCCGACGCTTCGACGAAAGTTGGCCGGTGTTACCAAACAATAGTACCCGTCGGCATGTACCGACACGGCCATTTGGCTTGAATCACCCGTCCGCGACGACGGGTACAAAGGGGCCGGAGGCCAAATCGGAACGCCCGATGAAGGTATGGAAACCGGTCTGGTGGAAACCGGCGCCGCGCGAATCAGGCGGCGATGCCCGCCTTCTCGATGCGCCGCTTCAGGCGCTTGGCCGCTTGTGTGAGCTTGGCATCCTTGGTCGATTTCAGATAGGCGTCTAGCCCGCCGTTATGCTCGATCGAGCGCAACGCATTGACCGAAAGCCGGAGCCGCACCGAATGCCCGAGCGCATCCGATACCAGGCTTGCCTGCTGCAGATTGGGCATGAACCGGCGCTTGGTCTTATTGTTGGCATGGCTCACGTGATTGCCGACCAGAACGCCCTTGCCGGTAATGCCGCATTTCCGCGCCATGGCGAAATCCTTTGCTTTTCAGCGACTTGAAGACAAACGCCAAGCCCTTCGACAATGCCCGGGCCGGCGCTCGAGCATGATCCGGTCAACCTGATCCGGATCAAGCCCAAATTCTCTTGAATCTAGCGCTGGATCGTTTCAGGTGATTGCACCGGAAACGATCCAATTCTGGCCGCGGTTCTTACTGGCGGGGCAGGCAATCGTCAAGGCGATTCCCCCTTCCGCCCAGTCCTCGCCCCTACCGTCCCGTTTTGAGGAACCCAGCCAGGATTCCCCTCGCCGCCGCTGCGGGCGATTCCTTGCCGGCCACCACGCGGCGCTCCGCCCCGGCCAGATCCTGGGCGATGCGGGGGTCGGATTTCAGCGCCTCCATCAGGCTTTCGGACATTTCCTGGCGCAGCCAGTTCCGCGCCTGGTCGCGGCGGCGCGATTGCCACTCCCCGGACTTGGTCAATCGGGTATGGAAATCCTCGATGGCCCGCCAGATCTCCGCGAGGCCCTCTTCCTTCAGCGCCGAACAGGTGAGCGCCTGGGGGACCCATCCCTTGTGTTGGGGCGCCATCAGCCTGAGGGCGTGGGCATAATCCGCCTGGGTGCGCCTTGCGGCGGGCGCCAAATCGCCATCTTCCTTGTTGACCACCACTAGATCGGCCAGTTCCATCACGCCCCGCTTGACGCCCTGCAGATCGTCGCCGCCCGCCGGCCCCAGCAGCAACACGAACATGTCGGTCATCTCCGCGACCGCTGTCTCCGATTGGCCGATGCCAACCGTCTCCACGATCACCAGATCGAAGCCGGCCGCCTCGCACAGCCCCATCGCCTCGCGGGTACGCCGGGCGACGCCACCCGGGGTCTCACCGGCGGGGCTCGGCCTTATAAAGGCCTCGCGCCGTTTCGACAGCTCGGTCATCCTCGTCTTATCGCCGAGGATCGAGCCGCCGGAAATCCTGGAGGATGGATCGACCGCCAACACCGCCAGATGCCGGCCGCGATCGATGGCCAATTGCCCGAAAGCCTCGATGAAGGTCGATTTGCCAACCCCGGGTGGGCCGGAAATACCGAGCCGAATGCCGCGTCCGGTATGCTTGAGGATGGCGCCCATCAGTTTTTCGGCGGCCTCCCGGTGATCGAGGCGGCTGGATTCGATGAGGGTGATGGCGCGGGCCAAGGCCCGCCGATCGCCTTCCTTCAGCTTCGCCGCCAGCCCCGCGACATCGATGTTCACGGCGCCACTTCCTCTTTCTGGCGCCGGAAAACGGCCCCTGACAAAATCTCGGGCGCGGGCGAGGGCGAGCCTTCTTCCTCGCCGGCCAATTGCCGGCGCCACATGGCGGCATATTTGCCATCCTGGGCCAAGAGCACGTTATGATCGCCGCGCTCCACCACCTCTCCATCCTCGAGCACGATGATCTGGTCGGCATCCACGATGGTCGAAAGCCGATGCGCGATCATCAGGGTGGTGCGGTTCCTGGACAACTCCTTGAGATTGGCCTGGATCTCGCGCTCGGTTCCGGTGTCCAGGGCCGAGGTGGCCTCGTCGAACAGCAGAATGGGCGGGGATTTGAGGATGGTGCGGGCGATGGCTACGCGCTGTTTCTCGCCCCCCGATAATTTCAGGCCGCGCTCGCCGACCCGGGTCTGGTAGCCATCCGGAAGGCCGGAGATGAAATCATGGATCTGCGCCAGTGCCGCCGCCCGCTCGATGTCGGCGTGACCCGCCTCGGGCTTGCCATAGCCAATGTTGTATTCGACCGTGTCGTTGAACAGCACCGTGTCCTGGGGAACGATGCCGATCGCCGCCCGCACCGATTGCTGGCGCACGTCGCGGATGTCCTGCCCGTCGATCAGGATGCGCCCACCGGTCACGTCGTAGAAGCGGAACAATAGGCGCGAGATGGTCGACTTGCCGGCGCCCGACGGGCCGACAATCGCCAAGGTGTGGCCCGCCGGCACCTGGAAACTGACGCCTTTCAGGATCGGCCGGCGCGGATCGTAGCCGAAATCGACGTTGTCGAAGACGATCTCGCCCTTGTCGATCGCCAAGGGCTTGGCATCCGGCCTGTCCTTGATGTCGACATCCACACCCAAGAGCGCGAACATGGTCTCCATGTCGATCAGCGATTGGCGAATCTCGCGATAGACGGTGCCAAGGATATTGAGCGGCAGATAGAGCTGGATCAGATAGGCGTTGACCAGCACGAAATCGCCCACCGTCAGGCGCCCCTGGGCGGCGCCATGGGCGGCCAAGGTCATGATCAGAGTGACCCCGATGGCGATGATCGTTGCCTGTCCGACGTTGAGCGCGGCCAGGCTGACCCGGGTCTTGACCGCGGCCTCCTCATAGTCACGGAGCGCCACATCGTAGCGCCGGGCCTCGTGTTGCTCGTTGTTGAAATACTTGACGGTCTCGTAATTCAGCAACGAATCGACTGCCTTGGTGTTGGCGGCCTGGTCGGATTCGTTCATCTGGCGGCGGAACTTGATGCGCCACTCGGTGATGCCGAGCGTGTACCAGATGTAACACAGGATGGTCCCGCCGGTGATGAGCGCGAAGCGCCAATCATAGGCGACCCACAGGATGCCGCAGACGAGTGCTATTTCCAGGACCGTCGGCAAGACGTTGAAGACCACGAAATAGAGCAGGAACTCGAAGCCCTTGGCGCCGCGCTCGACGGCGCGAGTGAGCCCACCGGTCTGGCGGTCGAGATGGAACTTGAGCGACAGAAGATGCAAATGACGGAAGGTGCGGAGTGCCACCGCGCGGATGGCGCGCTGCGCCACGCGGGCAAAGATGCTGTCGCGCAACTCGCCGAAGGCTTGGGTCGCGATTCGCGCCAGGCCATAGGCCAGCAGCAGCCCGATCGGCACCACCAGTAACAGATTGGTGCCTGGCGTCAGGCCATCGACCATGTGCTTGAACAAGAACGGCACGCTGACGTTGGCAAGCTTGGCGGCGATGAGGCATAGAATCGCGATCACGACGCGGGCGCGAAGCCCCCATTCGAGCCCGCCCCACAGATGCGGCAGCAATTCGCGATAGGCGCGCGCCTGGGGCGCGCGCATGGCTTCCCGATTCTCCGGGTCTTGATTTGACGCGCTCACGCCGCCTGCCGCCTTCGCCGGATGAGGCCAAGAATCTCGCCCGCCGCCTTCGGGATATTGGTGCCCGGCCCGAAAATCGCGGCCACGCCCGCCGCCTTCAGGAAATCGTAATCCTGGGCTGGAATGACGCCCCCGGTCACCACCAGGATATCCTCGCCGCCTTGGCTCTTGAGGGCGGCCATCAATTGCGGCACCAGAATCTTGTGGCCGGCCGCCTGGCTGGAAACGCCAATCACATGCACGTCGTTCTCGATCGCCTGCTTGGCCGCTTCCTCCGGTACCTGGAACAAGGGCCCGATATCGACATCGAACCCGATATCGGCAAACGCGGTCGCGATCACCTTGGCGCCGCGGTCGTGGCCGTCCTGGCCGAGCTTGACCACCAGCAATCGCGGCCGCCTGCCCTCGGCCTGGATGAAGGATTGGATCTGGCGCTGGATCTCGTGAAACTCGGGATCGTCGCGATAGGCCGCGCCATAGATGCCGGCGATGGAACGGATTTCGGCCTTGTGCCGGGTGAAGACGGACTCAAGCGCGTCCGATACTTCGCCCACGCTCGCGCGCGCGCGCATGGCGGCGATCGAGCGTTCGAGCAGATTGCCCTTGCCCTCCCGCGCGGCTTGGGTGAGTGCCATCAACGCCGCCTTGCACGAAGCGCCATCACGCATCGCCTTCACCTTTCGCAACCGCGCGATCTGGCTCATCCGCACCTTGGAATTGTCGATGTCCAGGATCTCGACCGGGCTTTGCTCGCCGGATTGATACTTATTGACGCCCACGATGACGTCCTCGCCGCGATCGATGCGCGCCTGGCGCCTGGCTGCCGCCTCTTCGATGCGCAATTTCGGCATGCCGGATTCGACCGCCTTGGTCATGCCGCCGATGGCCTCGATTTCGCCGATCAGACCCGCTGCCTCCTTGACCAGGCTCGCGGTCAGGCTCTCGAGGTAATAGCTGCCGCCCAAGGGATCGATGACGCGGGTAATGCCGGTCTCCTCCTGGATGACGAGTTGGGTGTTGCGCGCGATCGCTGCCGAGGACGGGGTCGGCAGCCCGATCGCCTCGTCGAACGAGTTGGTGTGCAGCGATTGGGTGCCGCCCAGCACGGCCGCCATCGCTTCGATCGTGGTTCTGATCACGTTGTTGTAGGGGTCCTGTTCGGTCAGGCTCACGCCGGATGTTTGGCAATGCGTGCGCAAGGCCGAGGATTGCGGGTCTTGTGGGTTGAAGGGCATCATGAGCTTGGCCCAGAGATGGCGCGCGGCCCGGAGCTTCGCCACCTCCACGAAGAAATTCATGCCGACAGCGAAGAAGAACGACAGCCGAGGTGCGAAATCATCGATTTTCAGCCCCTTGGATAGGGCGGCGCGCACATATTCGAGCCCGTCGGCCAGTGTGAAGGCCAGTTCCTGCACCGCATTGGCACCCGCCTCCTGCATGTGATAGCCGGAGATCGAGATCGAGTTGAACTTGGGCATGTGGCGCGACGTGTATTCGATGATGTCGGCAACGATGCGCATGCTGGGCGCGGGTGGATAGATGTAGGTGTTGCGGACCATGAATTCCTTGAGGATGTCGTTCTGGATGGTGCCCGACAATTTTCCCTGAGGGATTCCTTGCTCCTCGCCGGCGACGATGAAGGCAGCCAGAACGGGGAGGACCGCGCCGTTCATGGTCATGGAGACGCTCATGCGATCGAGCGGAATGCCCTCGAACAGGATTTTCATGTCCTCGACGGTGTCGATCGCCACCCCGGCCTTGCCGACGTCGCCCATGACCCTCGGGTGATCGGAATCGTAGCCGCGATGAGTGGCGAGGTCGAAGGCGACCGACAGGCCCATCTGCCCTTTGGCCAGATTGTCGCGGAAGAAGGCATTGGATTCCTCGGCGGTCGAGAACCCGGCGTATTGTCGGATGGTCCAGGGGCGGTTGGCGTACATGGTGGCGCGGGTGCCCCTTGTGAAGGGGAACAACCCCGGCAAGCTGCCCGTCACCTCCAGCGCTTCTAAATCGGCCGCCGTGAAGAGCGGCTTGACCCTTATCCCCTCCGGCGTTTCCCAGGTCAGGCTTTCGGGATCGGCGCCCTTCAGTTCCTGAGTCGCCAGTTCCCGCCAGTCGCCCAAATTCGCCTTACCCTTGTCGGCCACGCGGCCTTCTCCCGCAGTGCAGCATCGGGTCGGACTATACTGGCGGGGTAAATCCAAGTCCAGGAAGGGCAGGCGCCGGAACGGCTAGTCTGAAGTCGAACCGGCTAGTCTTTGCCCGGCCCTGAGACGCGTTGACGATGGTTGGTTCGGGCCGGATGTGTATGACAAATCGACTAAGGTTTTACGAAAAACCTATGCTTGGCCGGGCACCCTTAAGTTGCCATAAATTTTTTCTCGTCATGACGCCGCGTATGGTTCCCGTGCGACCAAACCTGGAACATTCGAGTGAGCGGAGGCGAAGATTCCGAGTATGAATTCGTGGCCGGCTGGGATTCCAAAGGCGCGGTTTGCGTTCACCATCCGCGAATCCGCGAGAACATCTCGCTCGCGGCCCTTGAGGCCGATGTCCCGCGCCTTGCGGGGAGAACGGGGGCCATCTGCACCGAGGCGTATGCCCGGTCGCTGGGCGCGTTGATTTTCAACAGATCGAAGGTCTTATGACCGGCGGGTATTTTCCGCGGGCCGAGGTCATCGGGTCAACGGGCGCCATTACCAAGACTGCATCAGATCGTCGATTTCGGATTGATGAAGCGCGCGGGTCTCGCCGTGAATGATGGCGCTTGCCTTGTCCACCATGTTGCGCAGCATTCCCGACGAGGTTTCGGCGATCCGGCGCGCTTGGCTTTCCTCGGCGGTGGCGATGACCGCGCCCAGCCGATCAATGGCCCCCAGGACCAGTCGATCCATGTCGGCGATCAGGGTTTCGAAAGGGATTCGATATTGGGCCGGCGAGACCCCATAGGCCTCGATCGCCAGATCCCGGTCGGCGATCGAGGATTTGGCGAAATGCTCGATATACCCCAGAGGTTGCCACTGCCGGCAATCCTCCAGGCATTCGGGAGCATCGGGGACAAGCTCGATCATCATGATTATCTCATTGAAATGATTGAGATAATCAGTTGCCAAGAGACTCTTGTCATTGACATTGGTGCCGCAAGCGCGCGCCCGCATCGCGGCGTAGTCGTCCGCGACTGTATCGGTAGTCGAAAGCTCGCTGGCCTTTAGAGCTTCCACTCGACGAATTCTCCCACTGCTTTCTGTCCTTTTTCGCCCAAGGAAACTAGCGGAAAAGCATTAAAACTCGTGAACGCCGGGTCAAATCCGCAATCGGTACATAGGGACTTTTCCCGAGAATCCCTTCAAGTCCACCAGATCTTGCTCGGTATGCAAGCCCTCGACGAGTTTCGTGACTTCGGAATCGGCCATCGCCTCGGCCGAGAGCACGATTTCCCCACCCTCGGCCATCCCCTGCAATCGTGCCGTCATGTTCACGCTGGAACCGAAATAATCCAGCTGGTCGTTCAGCGTAACGACAATGGCAGGGCCGACATGGATGCCAAGCTTGATGAAAATGACCGGGCTCCCGCCATCCGTGGTCGCTTGGCCGCGGTTGAAATCATGGACCCGGCGCTGAATGTCGAGCGCGGCCTCGACCGCCTGCGACGTGCTGGTGAATGCGGCCATCACCGCGTCGCCGATGGTCTTGATCACGGCGCCCTCGTGCCGGCGCACGCAATCGGTCAGAAAGGCGAAATGATCGCGCACCAGACGATAGGCGGGCGCGTCCCCGATCCGCTGATAGAGCGCGGTCGAACCCTGGAGATCGCTGAACAGCAGGGCCACGCGCCCGACGGAGACCTCGTCGCCGGGCCGCAGCACCTCCTCGCCGAACAGGTCGCGAAAGCCCTGCAAGGCAGTCACTCTGTCACCGGTCAGCGCATCCGCGACCCAGCGGCGATCCTCGATCACGGCCGTCAAGGGTCGAGAAGTGGTGTTCTCGAAACGCAATTGCCCAGATGGCGCCAGTGGGCCGGCCTCGATACCGTTATCATGTAGGCGCACGGCCGGAAACCGATCGCCCGGCCAGTCGATCACGCTCTCCGGGCCGGGCTCGAGGCTGCGTAACCGATAGGGCCCGGGTGCCAGGCGCCCCGACACCTCGCGCGTCTCGCCCGGTTGGAGCAGGATCTGCGCCTTGACATGGGGCACCGACATCGGCCCCCACATGCAATATTCGCCGGTTTCGAGGCGCCGGATCGCGGGTGCCGGATGAAAGCCCGCCTCGACATTGCTGGCGAAATCGCGGCCGTAATCGATGTTACAGGACGGGCAATGCGCCCCGGCCGGCAAATGGTCGAGGCCGCCTGACCAGGCCTTCGCAACCCGGCACCGCGGACACAGCAGTTCCCAGCGCAGATCGAGGAGCCCGGCGCGAACCGCCTGCAGACAGAGCTCGATCGCGTGCAATTCCCGGCAGCCCCAAGCCCTTGCCAGGGCGAGCGGGCGCAGGCGCCAAAGGTCGACCTCCTGGCTCTCCAGGATGAAATCGGCGAGGCGGCGCGCCAGGCCATGCCCGTTGGGCGTCGCCTCGATCGCATCGACGATAGCCGAGACACGGCTCGAAAGTACTTTCGACACGGGTGGCGGCCGATAGGGAAAGGGCCGGTCATGCTCACCCGAAAGAAAGGCGTTGGCCACCCCGGCCAGACGCGAGAAATTGCGCTCCGTCCTGCTGAAGAATCCGGTGGCCAGCAAGGCGCGGCCGAACGAATTGGCCGGCTCGACCGTGATGGTGTAACGAAAATCCGTGCCGGCCCCCGCGGGAATCAGCCGCGTCTCGGCAATCATTGACTTGAAGGGGCCGGTCTCGAACAGGCGCTGGTGCTCGAACCATTCCTCGTTCACCCAATTGACCGGCATGTCCCGCCAAGCCAGGCGAAACGGCCCGATGTGCGCGCTGCCAAGGAATTGCACCGACCCATCGGGCTGTGGAATCTCCTCGATCGAATGGCGCGGCAGGGCGGCTGCTTCGTTGAAGCGCTGGGTATCTGCCATCAGTGGCCAGACCCGCGCGCGCGGATGATCGAAACGCCAAGTCCAGGTTCTACTTCGCGGCTCGTACATGTTCGGAACTCCCTCGTGGCGAGATGCCGACTCTTTAAGTCCCTCTAATCGGGCCTCACCACGCTAGATAGGGCATCGCGAAATCCGGCATGACGTTCATTCTACGGCACAGCGCTTCCAGCCGATCAAGCGCCAGGCTTTCGCCGTCCATCGCCTCGGTGTGATGAATTCCCCCGCCGATGAAGAGCGTGGCGGCGCCGATTCCGGTCCCGCCGGCGATGTCCGTGCGCAGCGAATCGCCCACGCACAACACCCTCGTGGCCCGAACGCCCAAACCACCCAACGCTCGGCGATAGATGCCCGGATGCGGCTTGCCGAACCACAACACGCGCCCGCCCAGCTCCTCGTAACGCGCGGCGATCGCGCCTGCGCAAAGCTCGGCCACGCCGCCGCGATGTACCATCAGATCTGGGTTCGCGCAGACCATCGGCAGGAAGCGCGCGACCCCCGCCAGCAGAACCGGCTCGACCTCCTCGATCGTGGAATTCGGCCCCTCGACCCCGATCGCCAGCAGGAACTCGGCCTTCGCCGGGTCATCGGTTCGGCTGAGGTCAAGCCCCTCCAGAAGACTGGCATCGCGTTCGCTCATGATCGGCAGCACCGCCGCCCTCCCAGCCGTTCCCGCGATGGCGCCGGCTTGGATGGCGAGCCAGGTTTCCTCGCCCGAGGCGACCAGGCGATCGTAGAGGTCGGGCGTCAACCCCATCTCGGCGATCCGCGCCGCCACCGCCTCCTGGCGACGGGGGGCGTTCGACATGATGATGATCCGCCGCTCCGACCGGCGCAGGCGAATCAGGCACTCGCGCGCGGGCTCGTGGACCCTTACCCCGTCATGCAGACAGCCCCAGAGGTCGAGGATGATTGCCTCGAAACGATCGAGGATGGCGCCCATGCCATCGATGGCCTGCGGTAAAGGGATCATTCAAAATGAGTAATGAATTGTGGCGCCTCAACTGGCGGCGATGTTGGAATCGAATCGGGCGAAGCGCGGCTCGCCGAACAGATAGCCCTGCCCGAAATCGATATGCAAGTCCAGGAGCTCCAGCAGCATCGGCTCGGTCTCGATGCGCTCGACCACCAGATCGATGCCATAGGAATCGAGCAGCTTCTTGAATTGTTTGGCATCGCCGCCGAGGAGCCCTTCACGGGTGGCGCGCAACAGGCGCTGGGCATCCAGCTTCAGGAAGCGGAATTGCGCGCTCGATAATTGCGCGACATCGAGGTTGAGGTCGCTGACCTGGTCGAGCGAAAAGCGGAAGCCCATTTGCGCCAGGCGCTCCAGATCGCGCCCCAGATTGGAATCGGCCTCGTTGAGGGCGCGCTGCGGCAATTCGAAGATCAGCGCCGGGGCAAGATCGGCGTTTTGGGTCATGAGGCCGATGAATTCGCGGAAAAAACCGCGATCGGCCAGCGTGTGCGGCGAAATGTTGAGGAAGAAACCGACATCGGCGTTGCCCTTGCGGATACGCCGCAAGGTCTGCAGGCAACGCAGCAGCAACAGATTGTCGATCGCGGTGATGAGGCCGTTCCGTTCGGCGATCTCGATGTATTGCTCGGGCAGGATGATCTTGCCGTCGGGGGTGCGAATGCGCGAGAAGCACTCGAAATGCCGGCGCTTGCGCTGCGGCAGGCTGACGATCGGCTGCAGCGCCAGTTCGACCCCGTTCTCGCGCAGGCCCTCGCGCACCAGATCCAGAATCTGTTGCGGGTCCAGCCCTTCGGCCACTCTCGGCTGGGCGGGGCCGGCCGAGCGCGCCAGAATCGATGCCGGTATCGATGCCGACGCCGGTTTCGACGCGGAAGCGGAACCGCCGGCCGCATCGCCGGTTCGGGCGCTGTAAAGCTGGCCGATCAGGGATTGCAGCACCTTCACCTCGGCCACCACCGCGCCGAATTTTTCTCCCGGACGATCGCGCAAATCGAGGAGCGCGTTACGCAAATGGTTGATCTCGCCCTCGAGGCGGCGCTGATCGCCCACCGCCTCGCCAAGCGCCTCGTCCAGTCGCTTGATCTTCATCGTTCGCCGGCGCTCGCCGATCACGATCGCGACCACGGCATGGAGGCCGAAACCACCGGCCAGCACCAGCAAGCCGGAGAAATCCGACGGCGCTTGCACCAGAGAAGCGGGCAGCGGCACGAGGCGCAACCACACCGCGACCGCCAGCGCGGCGTAGAGCGGAAACAGCAGCAAATGGGCGGGCAGGTTCATTCCTCAAGCTCCTACGCCGGGCTTGGTTAACGAGGGATTAATTGGATGGGCGGCAATCGGCCCCCACCGCCTTCGCCAAGGTGGAAAATCCATCCCCTTCCAGGGCGACCAGCAGATCGCGCTTGATCCGCTCGACAATGCCGGGCCCCCGATAGACGAGCGCGGTATAGAGCTGCACCAGGCTGGCGCCGGCGCGAATTTTGGCATAGGCATCGGCGCCGCTTGCGATTCCACCGACACCGATCAAGGGCACCCGCCCGCCGGTCAGCCCGTAGATCTCTCGCAAGACCGTATTCGAGCGCTGGAACAATGGAAGGCCGCTCAATCCACCGGCCTCGCGCGCGAGATCGGGATCGATTCCGGGTGGGCGCGCAATCGTGGTGTTGCCGATGATGATGCCATCGAAGGCGCCGGCGGACGTCACCTCCGCGATATCGGCCAAATCCTCTGGCGCCAGATCGGGAGCGATCTTGAGGAGGAGGGGTGCCGTTACGCCCGCCTCACCGAGCGCCTTGCGGATTCTTGACGCCAGTTCGCCGACAGCGTCACGGCCCTGAAGCGCGCGCAAGCCCGGCGTGTTGGGCGAGGAGACGTTGATCACCAGGTAATCGGCGAGCGCCCCCAGTTCCTTCGCCCCAGCAACGTAATCGGCGCTCGCATCGGCCGTCTCCCGGTTCTTGCCGAGATTGATGCCGAGGACGCCGGCAACAGCCGGCCGGCCCCGGAGACGGCCGCGTGCGACCGCCATGCCGGCACTGTTGAAGCCCATGCGATTGATGATCGCGCCGTCTTTCTTGAGGCGGAACAGGCGGGGCTTGGGATTGCCGGGCTGGGGCTCGGGCGTGACGCTCCCCACTTCGACAAAGCCGAAGCCAAGGCCGAGCGCGGCCCGCCAAGCCTCCGCATCCTTGTCGAAGCCGGCGGCAAGCCCAATTGGATTGGGAAAGTGTCGGCCCCAGATCTGGATCGAGAGGCGCGAATCATCCGGCGCCGATCGAGCGTGCGAAGCCCCTAGCCGAAGCGCCATCAATGCGGCGCGATGCGCCAATTCCGGCGGCAGCGCGAACAGGATCGGCCGCAACACGCGATAAAATCCGATCGGCGAAAGCTCATCTTCGCTCATGATGGCTGATCGGTATCGCATCCGGCCGGAATTGGCGAGAATGATCGAATCCCGGTCGAGCGGCGCCAGATCGGTCGGGCCGGAGCGGCCGCGCAGGGCCTCGCCGCGCAACCGACGCCGGCCCCGGAGTAGTTCGGGTCGACCGGCGGCCGCGATGCTCGCGGCGAAATCCCGGGTAGCGGCGATCGGGGCCAATCGCGGCTAGGCCGGCGTCTTTCCCGGACCGATCTTGCGCGCATGTTCGGCGCCTCGCGCGAGTCGGTGAATTGACAGCTCGCAATCTTCGCGCAAAAAGGCCTGGGGCGCCTGGACGAAGGAAAGCCTATGATTTTCGATCTTGCCGGCATCGGGAAGCTGGGCGGCCAGGGCCTGTAGGCCTGTGACCCAGCTCACAACGCGGCGGCGCGCGATCGGTTAGTGATCGCCGCCTCGAAACCGAGGCCGGTTCGGTCTCCAACCTGGAAAGAAGCCGTCATGATTCTCGATCGACGCGGCGCCGAGTTAAGCGGCGCAAACGATTCATCGCTTTGCCTCTATGAAAAGGCCCTGGGCGAATTCAACTGCTATATCGGGGACCCGGTCGCGACCCTCGATTCCGCGCTGGCGGAAGGCCCCGATTTCGCCATGGCCCTGGCGTTCAAGGCCTTCCTCTTTCTCCTCGGCATGGAGAAGTCGGCATTGCCCATGGCCCGCGAGGCCCTGGCCGCGATGACGGCGCGCGAACTCAATGCCCGCGAGCGCGCCCACGCGAGCGCGATCGAGGCCTTCGCCGAGGGGCGTTTCTTGACGGCCTCCGAAGCGCTGGAGGATATTCTGGCCGAGGACCCGCACGACATTCTCGCCCTGCAGGTCGGCCATCAATTGGATTTCTTCCGCGGCGAAAGCAAAAACCTGCGCGACCGGATCCTGCGCGTGCTGCCGGATTGGCGCGAGGACATGCCCGGCTATCACGCGCTCCTGGCCATGTCGGCCTTCGGCCACGAGGAATGCGCCGATTACGCCCGGGCCGAGGAACTCGGGCGCCAGGCGGTGGCGCTCAACCGGCGCGACGGCTGGGCCCATCATGCCGTCGCCCATGTCCTGGAGATGACCGGGCGCGCCGAGGAAGGAATCGAATTTCTCGAGGGCGGTGCCGAGGATTGGGCGCCGGAATCCTTCTTTGCCGTGCACAATTGGTGGCATCTCGCGTTGTTCCGGTTGGAAATGCGGGATGTCGCCGGGGTCCTGGCGCTCTTCGACGCGGAGATCAAGGGTGGCAAGTCGAACGTGGTCCTAGACATGGTCGACGCCGCCGCCTTGCTCTGGCGCCTGCGATTGCAGGGCCACGATGTCGCCGATCGCTGGCAAGGAATCGCCGATCGCTGGCAACCCTTGATCGAAGATCGCCATTATGCCTTCAACGATGCCCACGCGATGATGGCGCTGTTGGGCGCCGGGCGTCGCCGGGAGGCCGAACGTCTGCTGGCGATCATGGCGGCCACCGCGGAACAACCCGATGACGGCTTGGGCAATGTCCAGATGACCCGGATGGTCGGCTTGCCCTTGGCCAAGGCGCTCCTGGCGATGGAATCGGGGGATTTTGGCGGGACGATTGCGATCCTGCGGCCGCTGCGGGGCATTGCCCGGCTCTTCGGCGGGTCCCATGCCCAGCGCGACCTCCTCGATTTGACCCTGATCGAGGCCGCTGGCCGAGACAACCGGGCCGGTCTGTTGCGCGCGCTCGCCAACGAGCGTGTTGCCGCCAAGCCCTTGAGCGCGCTGGCCTTGCGCTATCGCCAGTTGAAAGTCGTCGGCGGGCGCGTGTGAAAGGAAATGCCGATAGGGTGGGCCCCATCGGCGACTATCCGAATGCGCGCCCACCCTATACCTTTGCACAGGATACTTTTGCCTTGCCATGGCGTAGCCTTGTTGTCCCAAATTTAGCTTGGCTCGCCCGGAAGATCAGCCTACTCGTATTCCGGAGGGGCCTCGACTAGCCAAAACTCTCAAGGACCGAGGCCAAAATGTTGAACCCGTTAGAGGAAGAAAGACCTATATTGGTTGACAAGGAGCGCACACGAAAGGAAAAGACCTTGGCCAGCGATCGTGTGCCGATGCTGTTGCACGCCGATGTTTGGCGCGGGATCGATCGCCTGGCGGCCAAGCACGGGCTTACGGCGTCCGGATTGGCGCGCCGGGCGGGGCTGGATCCGACCGCCTTCAATCCCAGCAAGCGGACAACCCGCGAGGGCCGCTCGCGCTGGCCGAGCACGGAATCGGTGGCCAAGGTGTTGGCGGTGACGGCGGAGACCTTCGGCGGATTCGTGGCCCTGACCGGGGCCGTGGGATCCGCTACCGAGCAGGCGGCTGGGAAATTCGCCGGGCGCGTCACGATCGCCCGATCGATTCCGGTGATTTCGCTGGTGCGGGCGGCAAACGAGCCCAGCTTCGACAGTGCCGGCCAACCGATCGGCAAGTCGTGGGGCCGGGTGACGGCACCGGCGATCGGCGAGCGTGATGCCTTCGCAATCGAGATCAGCGGCCATGAATTCGATCCCGTTTATCGCGACGGCGATCTGGTCGTCGCGTCGCGGGATTCCGAGCTTCGCCGCGGCGACCGGATTGTCGTCGGACGGGTCGATGGCGCGATCAGGATCGTGCGCGTCGGCTTGCAGGACAGCGAAGGTCTGGCCCTCGAAGCCCTGGTGCCGGGTGGTCAGGGTTCTTTCCTGCGCAATGCCGAGATCGGCTGGACAGCGCGCATCGTCTGGGCCAGCCAATAGGCTAGTGTTCCGCAACCGACATTCCGCTCCAGGGACAATTCGGCCCCGAACACTAGCAAACGCGAACGGCATGTGTCGCGGTTCCAATGGGAATGATCGGGAATCAAACATTGGAACCATACCCATAGCATGATTGAGTTTGTGGGCCGATTCACCGACAGAACTAACCTTGCGGGGTACTTGTTTCACAGGATCGGACCACTAGAGCCGCCCGAGAAAATCTCGGGTCCCCTGCGACCCGTGCAACTTGCGCGCCAGCCGCTATGATGGCGCGAGGGCAATCACACGGGAGAAATCACGATGGATCGTCTGACCTGGCTGGACGGCGCCTGGATCGAGGGTGATCCGCCGCTGCTCATGGCCTTCGACCAGGCGACCTGGCTTGGCGGCGCGGTGTTTGACGGGACGCGCGCCTTCGACGGTTGCGCGCCCGACCTCGACCGGCATTGCGCCCGGGCGGTGCAATCGGCCACCAATCTCGGCCTGCGCTCGCCGATCGCCGCCGATGCGATCGAGGCATTGGCGCGCGAGGGCATCCGCCTTTTCCCCTCAGGCTCGCATCTCTATATCCGGCCGTTCCTGTGGGCGACAGAGGGCGGTGTGGCGCCGGAACCCGATTCGACCCGCTTCGCGCTCTCTCTGTCGCTGACGCCTTTGCCCGAACCAGGGCCGTTGCGGGTCTGCCTTTCGACCTTCCGGCGGCCCGGCCCCGACATGGCGCCGACCGACGCCAAGGCGGTCGGTCTCTACGCCCAGGCCGGGCGTGCCCTGACCCAGGCCAAGTCGCGCGGCTTCGACGACGCGGTGATGCTGGCGCCAGACGGCCAGGTTGCGGAATTCACCGGCGCCAACATTTTTCTGGCCCGCCAGGACGAAATCCTCACCCCGGCGCCGAACGGGGCGTTCCTGAACGGCATCACCCGCCAGCGCGTGATCCAGCTTCTGCGCGAGGACGGCCGCCGGGTGAGCGAGCGGGCGATCGCGCCCGAGGAACTGACGGAGGCCGACGAAATCTTCTCGACCGGCAATTACGCCAAGGTCCTCCCGGTCACCGGATACGAGCAGCGCGATCTCCAACCCGGTCCGATATACCGGCGCGCGCGCGAACTCTATTTTGCTTTCGCTCGCCGGCAGCCGGTGTAGTTGGAATCAGATGGTGATGTGACGCGCGCGGGCACCACGCTCGATCGCCGCGGAGACCAGCTTACCCAGCGCCAATTCGTAGCGCAGCATCTCCAAAAGCCGCGATTCCTCGACCGTGACCTTGCCATCGGCGGCGGCGACATCGCAGGCCAAGGCATAGGCGGTCTCGCGCAGCCGTTCGGGCAGGCCTGCCTTGATTTTCTTCAGGATCTCGTTGAGGCCGTTGTCGCCCTTCAGCATCTCGACGCAAGCGCCGGCCGTCTTCAGGATCTGCTGCTTGTCGAAATCGCGAAAGATCGGCAGATGCCCAACAATATCGCCCATCTCCTCCAGCTCGACGTCCGGCATGTCGCGATCGGCGGCCGACACCAGCACCATGGTGTAGATGAGGGCGGCATGGTGGCTGATGCTCGTCATGTCCCGAGGGTCTCCGCTTCTGGCCAATGCGATGGCCGCATTCTAGATCGATTTTCGAGCAAGCTAGAATCAAACCAACGGCCGTCATCGCCGGACTTGATCCGGCGATCCATGGGATGCACAAGCCTCAAGGCCGGGCATGACAACGAAGGAATGACCCCGCTCGCTCAATACCACTGTAGAGCATGGTTGGGCCGAATCAAGTCCGACCAGTAGGGCCTGCCTTCATTCAATTCGGGGCGTGATAACGCGCAAGGAAGGAATTTGTCACTTGGATGGCTTCGGCCAAGCCAACCCGCCTGACCGCGACCTCCGCGGGAAACGCCCGCAACAGCCGCGAGGGCAGCGCCCGGTCCAGAAGCACGAACACCCCATGATCGTCGGCGCGGCGAATGAGGCGCCCGAAGGCCTGCTTCAGCTTCAGGCGCACCAATCGATCGTCGTATTCGGCCCCACCTTCGATGGCGCGGCGCGCGCGATGCAACAGGCTCGGTCTTGGCCAGGGCACGCGATCGAAGACGATGAGCCGCAGCGCCGCACCCGGAACATCCACGCCGTCGCGTACCGCGTCGGTACCGAGCAGGCAGGAATCGCGCTCGCCGCGGAAAATGTCGATCAGGGACCCGGTGTTCATCGCGTCCACGTGCTGGGCCAGGAGATCGATGCCCGCTTCCTGCAATTCCGGCGCGATCAGCCGGTGCACCGCGCGCAGCCGCTGGATGGCGGTGAACAGGCCGAGCGCGCCCCCGCCGGCGGCCTTGAACAATTCGCGATAGGCGGCGGCGACTTGCGCCGGATCATCCTTGCGGATGTCGGTCACGATCAGGATGCGGGTCTGGGCGGCGTAATCGAAGGGCGAGGCGACGCGCACCCTGAGCGCCGGAAGCTGGAGATGACCGGCCCCGGTCCGGGCCTCCGCCACCGCCCAAGAAAGAGCGCCGTCGCCGTCGGTGAGGGTCGCCGAGGTGACGATGATTCCATGCGCCGGCTTGACCACCATCTCCACGAAGGGCCGGGTCGGATCGCGCCAATGGCGGTAAAAGCCGATATCGACTTCGCGCCCCTCGACGCGCTCGAGCGCGAACCAATCGACGAATTCCGCTACCGGCCCGGCGCCGAGCGCCGCCAGCATGGCCCGCCAAGCGCCAATATCCAACTCCACGCGCCGCCTGATGCCACGCGCGAGCGCATCGAGCCGCATCCGCGAATTCGTCTCCAGAACATCGGCATCGCGATCCAGGCGCAGGGCCAGCTTGTCGGCAAGCCCGCGCAAGGGCGACTGCAGATCGGCCAATACCCGATCCAATTGCAGGGCCGCCTCCAGAATGCCCGGGGCCACCGGCCAGGGGTCTATTTCCAAATCGTAGCCGCCGGATTCCGGCGCGGCCCGGGCCAGGATCTCGTGCCGGATTTGCGCTAGGAACACCTCCGCGGCGCTCCGCGGCCTTCCCTCCTGGACGCGCTCGGCCCAACCCTCTTCCGGGAGCGCGCGGGCGCGTCCGGCGATCTCGCGCATGAGTTCGATCGCCGACGAATCATCGAGGATGAGATCGTTGATGCGCCGTTCCAGCCCCCTTGCGCGCGATCGCCGCTCGCCATCGGCGCCGATCAACCAGCGCCTGAGCTCGATCGTTTCGCGCCCGGTCAGATGCGCCGCGAAGGCACTGTCGATGGCATCGAACAGGTGATGGCCCTCGTCGAACACATAGCGCGTGGGCAAGCGCTGCTCCTCCGGGCCAAGGGCCGCCTGGACCATGACCAGGGCGTGATTGGCGATGACGATTTCAGCGCGGCGCGCGCGCCTCACCGATCGCTCGACGAAACAGCGCCCGTAATGGGCGCACGCGCTGTAGACGCATTCGCCGCGCCGATCGGCGAGTTGGGCCACTCGCGACGGCCCGACCAAATCGGGAAGCCAGCCGGGCAGATCGCCGCCCACCAGATCGCCGTCGCGCGTCGCCATCACCCAGCGCGCGACCAGCCCCACCGCGACCGCATCCTGGGTGCGCCCCTGTTGGCCGGCGAGATCGGCCAGGTTGAGAAGACACAGATAGTTTTCGCGGCCCTTGCGAAGGACCACGCTCTTGGCCTTCACCCCGGGGTTGGGATAGAGGCGGTTCAATTCCTGATCGATCTGGTGCTGGAGATGGCGGGTATAGGTGCTGATCCAGACCGGTCCCTTATTGCGCTCGGCCCACAGCCTCGCCGGTGTCAAATAGCCTAGCGTCTTGCCGATTCCGGTGCCGGCCTCGGCCAGGATCACGTTCGGCTGGTCCTCGGCCCTGCGCGGGCCGAAGGCAGGCGTCAATGCACCCGCGTAATCGGCCTGCTGGGGCCGTTGTTCGGCCTCCGCGCCCAGCACTTCGGCCAGGCGCTGGCGGGATTCGGCCTCTGTCACTTCGAAATCGGTGGGTGCCGGCTCGGACCCCGATTCCTGCCATTCCGGCAGATCCTCCCAGACCGCGATGCCGGCATTGCTCTCTGCCTGAAGGGTCTCGCCCAATGCCGCCAGCACCTCCGGCCCCCACGCCCAGCCCGCCCGCGCCATCATCCGGGCAAGCCCGATCACGCGCCGGCGGCGCTTTTCGGTGACCGACAATTCCCTGAGCAGGGCGAGGCGCGCCCGCGCCAGGGCCTCGGCCAGATCGGCAAGGTCGGGCTTGGCCGGCACGGCAAGACCAAGCGCCTCGGCCAGGCCCCTTGGGGTCGGCAGGCAGAAACTCGCCGGACGCGCGAAGGCGTGGAGTTCCAGAAGATCGAAGGCCGGCGCCGGGGGCGCGCGAAGCCGGCGGAAGGTGGCGGGAGCATGACAGACTAGCGGCGGGTCGGCGAGCGCGCGGGAAGCCGCCGCGGCTCCCTCCAGCAGCACGACACTACCGTCAGCCTCGCGCCACGCGGCCTGGCCAAATCCCGCCGCCAAGGCGGGGCGTGGAACGAGTGTTGGATGGGACATCGACCTTCGCGGGGAGGTTAGGATCTGGCCCCCGGTTTATGGCGCGAAGTGCCGGCCCGCGCAATCTCCGGGAGGATCAGCGCGCTAGTGCCGCCTCGGGCTCGATGCGCTCGCGGATCGCCCAGCGGCGCCGGAAATCCGGGCGGCCAAAATAGTAGCCCTGAAGATAGTCGACGCCGGCACGGATCAGGAACTCGGCGTCGTTGCGATTTTCGACGAACTCCGCCACCGTCCGCAATCCGAAGGCCTCGGCCAAACTCATCAGGTTGCGGATGAAAAGCTGGTTGTCGACATTGACCGCGAGGTCGCGCACGAAGGAGCCGTCGATCTTGACCAAATCGACGGTCAGCGACTTCAAGTGCCGGAACGAGGTAAATCCGGCGCCGAAATCGTCGATCGCCACCCGGCAGCCGAAGTCGCGCACGGCGGCGACGAAACGCGCCGTCTCCTCGATGTCGTGCAGCGCCGCCGTCTCGGTGATCTCGACCACCAGCCGCGAGGCCACCTCCGGCGTCGCCTTGACCGCCGCCATCAGCGCCCGCAACCACGATTGGTCGGTCGCGGTCATGCCGGAGATGTTGATCGCCAGCGAAAGAGCGGGGTGCTTGCGCAACTCGGCGACCGCCATGTCCAGGACGTGCCGGTCCATGAATCGGGTCATGCCAAGCTGCTCGACCACGGGCACGAAGTCGTGCGGGGGAATGATCTGGCCGCGCTCGTCCTTCATGCGCAGCAGGCATTCGTATTTTTCGACCGAAAAATCCTCGGCCCGAACGATCGGCTGATAGGTGAAAACCAGGCGATCCTCGCGGACCGCGCGCCGCACGTTGGCGTCAATGATAACGTGATGGCGATGCAAGAGCGCCTGCTTCTCCGACGGTTTGTGAACATGCCAGCACGACCGGCCGGCCGCTTTGGCGCTCGCCAGCGCGGTCTCCGCGCGCGCCACCAGATCATAGGCGGTGCCGGCCAGATGCGGGAACAAAACGCAGCCGATCGAAACACTGACCGGAATCGACTGGCCGTCGAGCTCGATCGCTTGCTCGCCCATGATGGCGATGACATGATCGAGCGCGGCGGCGACTTCGCTTTCCGGGCATTGCGTGAGGACGACCCCGAAGCGGTCGCCGGCCAACCTTCCGATGACGTCGCTTGAGCGCACGAAGCGGTCCAGGCGCTGGCTGATCGCGACCAGCACGGCATCGCCGGTCTCGTGGCCATAAGCGCTGTTAATTGTCGCCAGCTTGTCGACGCCTACCACCAGCAGCGCGCACGGCAGGGAGAACCGCCGCGCCACGCTGATCGCATGATCCAATTCCTGTCGCAGGCGCGATCGGTTGAAATGGCCGGTCAGATCGTCGTAGTTGGCGGCGCGCTCGAGCCTGGCCTCGGTCAATTTGCGCTGGGTGACAATGCGGATCGTACCGGTCATGCGCATGGGCGCCCCGGCGCCGTCGAATTGCGCGATACCGCGATCGTGCACCCAGATGATCTGGCCCCGGCCGGTGCGTACCCGGTACTCGCAATCATAGTTCCGGCCGAGGGCGAAATGATCCGAGAGCGCCTTCAGGCGCCTGGGCAGGTCCTCGGGGTGGATGCGATCGTTGAGCGAGTGGCCGCTGGCCAGGATGTCTTCGGCGGTGGCGCGGTCGCGAATGCCCTCGATGTTGCCCGCTCAGCTCAGCCGGTCGGTCGGCACATCCCAGACATAGGCCGCGTCCCCGGCGGCCGATAGCGCATCTTCGAGCCAAGGCAGGGAATCGGTTCGGATTCGGTCGGATATCAGATTCATTCGTTCTTTCTTACCGACCAGTGATCATGCGTGAATGACATGACGGCAAGAGGGTCGCCGTTTAACGAATCCTAGGGAGCCTCTGATTTAATCGCTTGCACTTGATTTGTCATTCTGATTCAAGTGATTCGAGTGTTTTTGGGAGGAAACCATGCGCCAGAAGACATTTTCGAGTTTGGGTTTTGAAATTCATGGCAAGCAGACGCGCCGG
>CAZIUB010000028.1:0-23040 GCA_964542425.1 uncultured Rhodospirillaceae bacterium
TGACGCCCGAGCCGCGCCCGAATACCGCGATCTCGGCGCAAAAGAGCGCCGATCAAGCCAAATACACACCACGCACAAGCAGAAAAGTCACAAAAATCAGCCTTAAATCTTCAAACTTCAATTTATTCAGAGGCTCCCTAAATGATGAGTCGCCCGCCGGCGTGTGCTGGCGGGGTCAAATTCCTGATTCATCTTTCTGCGACGACGGGTACTGCGTCGTCAAGAGCGGTTTCGGGACACGGTGATATGGTCTAGTTTAGCCGAGACGGAAAGGAACACCCGTGAAGCCGGTCATCGGCCTGACGCTCGACACCGCGCCGCCTACCGGGCTTGGTAGATCGCCGCGCTATGTCATCCGCCAGAATTATTGCGACGCGGTAGCGGCGGCTGGCGGCGCGCCCTATTGCCTGCCGCATCAGCCCGAGGCGATCGCCGCCTATGCCGACATGCTGGATGGGCTGGTGGTGACCGGTGGCGCCTTCGACATCGATCCGACCCTGTTCGGCGACAATGTTCGCCACGAGAGCGTGGTCCTGAAGATCGACCGCACCCAATTCGAATGGGCGATCACCCAGGCGATGCTGGATCTCGATAAGCCGGTGCTGGGTATCTGTGGCGGACAGCAATTGTTGACCGTGATGCTGGGTGGAACCCTGATCCAGCACATCGAGGACGAGGTTCAAGGCAACGTGCTTCACGAACAGCCCAACCCGCGCGACGAACCCGGCCACAAGGTTCGGATTCTCCCGGGGACTTTGCTCCACCGGCTGACCGGCAAGGACGAGATCACGGTCAACAGCGCGCATCACCAGGCGGCAAAGGACGTGGGCGCCGAGGCCCTCGTCAACGCGATCGCCCCCGACGGCGTGATCGAGGGCATCGAATCCAAGACGCACCGTTTCTGCCTGGGCGTGCAATGGCATCCCGAATTCGTGCTCGGCGAGGCCGATCGCGCGCTGTTCGCGGGGCTGGTGCGGGCAGCCGGAGAATGAGCGAGGCGCACGAGGGCGAGCGCATCGCCAAGGTGATGGCACGGGCCGGCATCTGTTCCAGGCGCGACGCCGAGGCCATGATCCTGGCGGGGCGCGTCGCCATCAACGGCAGAAAACTCGGGACGCCCGCCGTCAACGTCATTCCGGGCGATATCATCCAGGTGGACGGCAAGGCGCTGCCCCAGCGCGAGCGATCGCGCCTGTTCCGCTATCACAAGCCGAGGGGATTGCTGACCACCGCCAAGGACCCCCAGGGACGCCCGACATTGTTCGAGCGTCTGCCGTCGGAATTGCCGCGATTGATTTCGATCGGGCGGCTCGACCTCAATTCCGAGGGGCTGTTGCTGCTGACCAACGATGGGGAACTGGCGCGCCGCCTGGAATTGCCGGCGACCGGCTGGGTCCGGCGCTACCGGGTCCGGGTCCATGGCGAGGTCCTGCCTCGGCAACTCACGGGCCTTGCCAAGGGAATGGCGATCGATGGCCAGAATTACGGCCCCATCCACGCGACCTTGGACCGCAAGAAGGGCGACAATACCTGGATCACGATGAGCCTGACCGAGGGCAAGAATCGCGAGATTCGCAAGGTCTGCGCGCATTTCGGCTGGCCGGTGAGCCGCCTCATTCGCGTCGCCTTCGGCCCGTTCCAACTCGGCCACTTGGACAGGGGCGCCATCGAGGAAGTGCCGGCGAAGGTGCTGCGCGAGCAATTGGGCGAGGGCGCCAAACCCAAGGCCCCGAAGAAGCGCGACCGGGCAGCGCGCAAGGCTTTGCCTGCCGTTCCCCCGTCCCATGCGGATTAATGCCGGAAGGCATCGCGGCGCCAAGCTGGTGGCACCCAAGGGCCACGAATTGCGCCCGACCTCGGATCGGGCGCGCCAGGCGATTTTCAACATGCTCTCCCACGGCCAAGCGGCAATTCCGGGTGCGCGCGTGCTCGACGCCTTCGCCGGCTCGGGTGCCCTGGGGCTGGAGGCCTTGTCGCGCGGCGCCCAGTCCTTGATCGCCTTCGATACCGACAAAGCCGCCATCGCCGCGATCAGGCGCAATGTCGCCCATTGCCGCGAGGACGAGCGCACCCGCGTGATCGAGGCCGACGCAACCCATCCGCCGCAAGCCTCTCGCTTCGCCGATGGCGCGCCCTGTACCCTGGTCTTTCTCGATCCGCCCTATGGGAGAGGCCTAGTCGCCGCGGCGCTCACGTCTCTGGCGAAGGCCCGCTGGATCGCGCCCTCGGCCCTCATTGTCGCCGAAATGGGTGTGGGCGATGGATTTCTGCCTCCGGATGGCTTTGCCATCCATGACGAGAGGCGCTACGGCAAGGCAAGAATCGTGTTCCTTACCGCCTCGCCGCGCGGATGAAGCCGGGCAGGAACAAGAGGATCGCGATGATCGCCAGGGAATGCGCCATCGGCGCGCCCAGTTGATCCCAGCCCCATCCCATCAAGATCGAGCCCAGCAGGATCGCGGTACCTGAAACCAGGTGATAGACGCCAAAGGCGGTGCCGCGCAGATCATCGGGTGCGCGATCCGCGATTAGGGCCGCGAACACGCCCTGGGTCAGGCCCAAATGCGCCCCCCACAGCGCCGCCCCAACCCAGACCAGCGAAGGCGTCGTGGCGGCGGCGAGCGCGCCGTGAGCCAAGGCCAGAACCAGGAACCCCGCGAGGATCACCCGCCGCCTCCCGATGCGATCGGAAATGATTCCGGCCAGAGGCGTCACCGGCACCGCGACAAGGTTCATGGCGACCAGTGCCAAGGGCGACCATTCCGGCGCCACGCCAAGTCCCAATGCGCGCAGGATCAGGAAGGCCTCGGTGCAGCGCGCGGCCAAGAGCGGAATCAGCAACGCCATCGCCAGCCAGAAGGCGCCGCCCAATCGCGCCAGCATCGCGCGGTTCAGGATCGGCCGGGGACGGGCCGCGCTCGATGCCGAGCTGGGCGCGTCCGCGACCCCGAATCCGATCACCGAAACCGAGAGCAGGGCCGGCAATAAAGCCCACCACAGAACCGCCGAATAATCGCCCGGGTATAGGCTTAGCAGCAGGATGGCGAGACAAGGCCCGATGACAGCGCCCACATTGTCGATCGCCTGGCGCATCCCATAGGCATAGCCACGGATATCCGGTGTAATCCAATCGGCGATCAAGGCGTCGCGCGGCGCTCCCCTGATGCCCTTGCCCAGTCGATCCACGAAGCGGCCGAGGAAGATCAGTGCCGCCGTGTCGGCCAGGGGAAAGAAGGCCTTGGAAAGGGCACTCAACCCATAGCCGGCGGCCGCCAGGCGCTTGCGCTTGCCGCGCTTATCGGAAAGTGCCCCGGAATAGACCTTGGTCAGCGAAGCTACCGCCTCGACCGCGCCGTCGATCAGCCCGATGACCAGATTGCTGGCGCCCAGCGGCCCGATCAGAAACAAGGGCAGCACCGCATGGACGATCTCGGAACTCGCATCCATGAACAGGCTGGTCAGGCCAAGCAGCCAGATCGCGCGCGGCAGCGGGGCCAAGCGCCGTCTTCTTGCGATCATCGCCGGCCGAACAGCTTTTCGATGTCGGCCAGTTTCAATTCGATATAGGTCGGTCGGCCATGATTGCATTGGCCGGAATGGGGTGTCGCCTCCATCTGGCGCAGAAGCGCGTCCATCTCCGCCTGGTTCAGGCGACGCCCGGCCCTGACCGAGCCATGGCACGCCATGGTGCCGGCGATCTCCTGCAAGCGCTCCTTGAGCGAAAGGGCGGCACCCAGCTCCGCCAGTTCGTCGGCGAGATCCTGTATGAGGCCCCGAATATCGGCCTGGCCCAGCATGGAAGGCGCCTCGCGCACCAAGACCGCGCCCTCGCCGAAGGCCTCGATCACCAGGCCAAGCTCCGCCAATTCGCCAGCGCGATCCAGAAGCCTGGCGGCGGCGCCCGGATCCAGTTCCACCACCTCCGGAATGAGCAGCGCCTGTCGCGCGATCCCGCCCGCCGCAAGCGCCGCCTTCATGCGTTCATAGACCAGGCGCTCGTGTGCCGCGTGCTGATCGACGATGACAATGCCATCCGCCGTCTGGGCCACGATGTAAGTCGCATGCACCTGTGCCCGCGCGGCCCCCAGGGGATGATTGCTGGAAGGCTCGTCGGCCGCCGGCTCCATCCGCGCTTGCGGCCGATCGAATTCCGCCGAAAGCGGCCGAAAGGCGGAGAGCGCCTGATCGACAAGCGCGTGGCTCGCGCGTGGCCCCGGATATCCCGGTTGCGGGCGATAGGGCATGGCGGGCGAGGCCAGGCCCGGGCTTCGCGCGAAGGCGGCGAAGGATTGCAGCGCCGCCTCGGCCCCAGTCGTCGCGGCGCGATGGCCGGCCGTTTCGATCGCGCGGCGCACGCCCCCCACGATCAGCCCGCGCACCAGCCCGGGATCGCGGAACCGTACTTCGGACTTGGAAGGGTGGACATTCACATCGACCTCGTCGGCCGGCAAATCGATGAAGAGCGCCGCCATCGGATGCCGGTCGCGGGCCAGGAAATCCTGATAGGAAGCGCGCAAGGCCCCCAGCAATAGCCGGTCCCGGACCGGCCGGCCATTGACGAAGAGGTATTGGTGCCCGGACGTGGCCCGGTTCAAGGTCGGGAGCGCGGCAAAGCCGGTCAGCCTCGTGTGCTCGCGCAGGTGATCGAGCGCCAGCGCGTTGTCGGCGAATTCGCGCCCCATGATGGCGCCGAGGCGCTCAAGGAGGGCCTGTGCCGGGTCGGCCAGCAGATCGCCGGCGATCGGCGGAAGGCGCAACGCGAGTTTCTCGTCGTCGCGCAACGTGAAACCGATTTCGGGGTGCGCCATGGCCAGGCGCTCGATGATCTCCTGGACTTGGGCACTTTCGGCGCGCGGCGATTTGAGAAACTTGAGCCGCGCTGGCATCGCCGCGAATAGATCGCGCAACTCGACCCTGGTGCCGGCCCCGCGCGCCGCCGGCGAGATTGCGTGCTTGCGGCCGCCATCGAGGAGGATCGACCAGGCCTGGTCCGAGCCTT
Organism: uncultured Rhodospirillaceae bacterium; assembly: GCA_964542425.1. Taxonomy (GTDB): domain Bacteria; phylum Pseudomonadota; class Alphaproteobacteria; order Dongiales; family Dongiaceae; genus Dongia_A. The sequence continues at coordinate 5,000 of CAZIUB010000028.1, forward strand.
GAAGCCGGCTGGTGATCGTGAGCCGCCCGACCGCCCCGATCGATGGCAGCGCCTCGCCGCGAAAGCCGAAGCTCGCGATGTTCACGAGATCGTCGTCCGGCAGCTTGGAGGTGGCGTGGCGCTCGAGCGCGAGTGCCAAATCCTCGCCCGACATGCCGCGCCCGTCATCCTCGATCGCGATCAACCCGCGCCCGCCATCCACGAGGGTGACCTCGATCCGCGAGGCGCCGGCATCGAGCGCGTTCTCGACCAACTCCTTGACCACGGAGGCCGGGCGTTCTACCACCTCGCCGGCGGCGATGCGGTTGACCAGATTGGGCGGCAGCACGCGAATCGTCATGGGGCCGGACTCTAGCAGGTGGTTGGTGTCACGAAAACCGCGATTCACGCGAGTTGACGCCCCGTCCGGAGCCGCCCGCCCGCGAATAGTTGGAACGGAGCGATCATGGGCAAGGCCGATCAGGAATTCATGCCAGCCGAGGAATACGGCCGCTCGCTCGCCGGTCTCGGCATCAACCTTCTGGTGCGCGACATCGCGCGTGCGGTCGATTTCGCTGAGCGTGTGCTGGGTGCCACACCTGTCTATGCCGACCAGGATTTCGCCGTGTTGCGTTACACCAAGGGCCGAAAGCCCGCCGAATGGATGCTGCACAAGGACCCGACCTATCACGCACACCCGATGCTGGGCCTGTTGAACGGGGTCGACATTCGGGGCGCCGGGGCGGAGTTGCGGCTCCATGATTGCGATCCGGATTTGGCGGCCGCCAAGGCCAAGGAATTGGGCCATGTGGTGCTGGCCGAGGCCATGGACAAGCCGCACGGCCAGCGCGAGGCCTTCATCCTGGACCCGGACGGCTATTGCTGGGTTCCCGGCATTCCCAGATAGAATTCCCGATACCAGGCGACGAAGCGCCTGATGCCATCCTCGATCCTGGTCCGGGGCGCGTAGCCGAGATCGCGCCTTGAAGCCGAGATGTCGGCCCAGGTGGCGACCACGTCGCCCTGCTGCAAGGGCAGTAGCCGTTTGCGTGCTTCACGCCCGCAAGCCTCCTCGATCACCGCGACCAGACGCGACAATTCCTCCGGCCGATCGTTGCCGAGATTGTATAGAAGATGCGCCGGGCCGCCCGGTTCGGGCGGGCGGTCGAGGGCCGCTAGCACGCCCGCCACAACGTCATCGATATAGGTGAAGTCGCGGCGCATCTCACCGTTGTTGTAGAGCTCGATCGGGCGATCCTCGAAAATGGCGCGGGTGAATTTGAAATAGGCCATGTCCGGCCGCCCCCAGGGGCCATAGACGGTGAAGAAGCGCAGGCCCGTCTGTTTCATGCCATGGAGATCGGCGTAGCTCTCGCTCAGCAATTCAGCACCCCGCTTGGTCGCGGCATAGAGCGAGGCCGGCTTGTCGGCCGGATCGTCGAGCGCGAAGGGGATCTTGCTCGACCGCCCATAGACCGAGGAGGAACTGGCGTAAACGAAATGGCGCGACGAGGAGAGCCCGCGCGCCAATTCCAGCATGTTGAAATGACCGATGAGGTTGGTGCGGACGTAGACTTCCGGCGCCTCCAGCGAATAGCGCACGCCGGCCTGGGCGGCCAGATGCAGGACAAGATCGATCCCGCCCGACAATCCGGACAGCGCCTTCTCGAGCTCCCCGCGATCAGCGATATCGGCCATCACGAAGCGGAAATCCCCGGATGCGCGCAGGCGTTCCAGACGCGCCTGCTTCAGCATTACGTCGTAATAGGGATTGAGATTGTCGAGGCCGATTACATGGTCGCCGCGCGAAAGCAGGGCATGGCTCGCGTGATAGCCGATGAAACCGGCGGCACCGGTGACCAGGATCAGCGCCATGTAATGGCCCTCACGCCTTCACCACCTTGGCGCCGGGGAGGCGCAAGCGCGCAAACACGTTGCGGGTGTCGATGATGAGGCGGGCATGGCGGGCAACGCTTGCATAATCGACCTGGTCGTGATCGGTCACCACCAGGATCGCATCCGAGCGCCTGATCTTGACCGGCGTAAGGGCGACCGATCGGCGGCCCGTGAGGCTCCCGTGTTCGCGCGTCGGCTTGACGCGGGGAATATGGGGATCGTGGTACTCCACCCTTGCACCTTGCGCCTCCAGGAGCTCGATCAGTGTAAGCGCGGGGCTTTCGCGAATGTCATCGACGTTCTTCTTGTAGGCCAGACCCAGGAGCAGCACCCGCGCGCCCTTGAGGGCCACGCGGAAGCGCGTGCTCAGCGCCTCGGCCAACTTGCCCATGACGTAATGCGGCATCCTGGTGTTGATCTCACCCGCCAATTCGATGAACCGGGTATTGATGCCGAATTCGCGCGCCTTCCAGGTCAGATAGAAGGGGTCGATCGGGATGCAATGCCCGCCCAGGCCCGGGCCCGGGTAGAACGGCATGTAGCCGAAGGGCTTGGTGCCGGCGGCCGCGATCACTTCCCAGACATCGATCCCCATGGAATCCGCGATCACCTTCAATTCGTTGACCAGCGCGATATTGACGGCGCGAAAGATGTTCTCGGTCAGCTTCACGATCTCGGCCGTCTCCGGCGAGGAAACGGGCACCGTCCTGATCACGACCGGTTCATAGAGAAGGGTGGCGAGCTTGAGTGCTGCCTTGCCATCGGCGCCGATCACCTTGGGGATGCGGGCAGTGCTGAAATTGGGATTTCCCGGATCCTCGCGCTCGGGCGAATAAGCAAGGAAGAAATCGCGGCCGGATTTGAGGCCGCTACTTTCCAGGATCGGCTTCAACACCTCGCTCGTGGTTCCGGGGTAGGTGGTGGATTCGAGAATCACCAGCTGGCCCGGGCGCAGGCGCTTGGCAATCGCCGCGGCGGTTTCGCTCACGAAACGCAGATCGGGTTCGCGCTGGCGGGTAAGCGGCGTGGGTACGCAGATGATGATGGCATCCATGCCCGAGAGCAGGCTCAAATCGTCGCTGGCCTTGAACAGGCCCTTGCGCCTGACGGCGGCGATGCGCTTTGCCGGGATATGCCGGATGTAGCTCTTTCCGGCATTGAGTGCTTTCACCTTCGCGGCATCGACGTCGAAACCGAGGGTCGGAAAGCCCTTTTCCGCGAATAGGCAGACGAGCGGCAGCCCGACATAGCCCAGCCCGATCACGCCCACCTTGGCGCGCTTCTCCGCGATCGCCTTGGCCAGGCTTTCGCCGTGGCGCCTAACGGAATTCAGTTTGCGCATGAGCCGGCCCTGTGTCCGACGCCGTGAAAGGAAAAACAGCTATCGGCCAAATAGGTAACAGGTGGAAACGAGCATTGGCAAGGAATGGTGGGCCGCCTCAGTCGATCTTGTGGCCCTCGCGGACGAGATCGTCGGCGGCGGCCTGGATGCCGGCCCCGAGGCCATCCACCAGCTCGTCCACCTCGGCCTCGCTCATGATGAGCGGCGGCGACATGATATTGAGGTGCGCCAAGGGCCGGATCATGATTCCCCTGGCCTCGCAATGGCCTGAGATCCGCTTGCCGATGTTGATGCCCTCGGGCAGCAATTCCCTGGTCTTCTTGTCGGCCACGTATTCGGTGCACATCATGAAATGGCTGCTGCGCACGTCGCCGACCAAGGGCCCCTCCTTCAATTCCATCAACCGGCGCTCGAGATGTGGGCCCACCTTGCGCACATGGCCGCAGATATCGCGCCGCTCCATGATCTCGATGTTCTTCAATCCGGCGGCACAAGCGACCGGATGGCCGGAATAGGTGTAGCCGTTGGTGAACCAGGCATCGGGATCGGGCCTGGAAATCACCTCGTGGATGCGCTCGCTGATGATGGCGGCACCCAAGGGGATGTAGCCCGAGGACATGCCCTTGGCCGCGATGATGATGTCGGGCTCGATCCCGAACACATCCTTCGAAGCAAACCAATGGCCGACCCGGCCGAACCCGGTCACCACCTCGTCGGAGACATAAAGCACGTCGTATTCGCGGCAAAGATCGAACGTTCGCTTGTGATAGCCCGGCGGCGGCACGATCACCCCGCCAGCACCCAGGATCGGCTCGGCGAAGAAGGCCGCCACGTTTTCCGGGCCCAACGCCAGGATTTTTTCCTCTAGCTCACGCACCAGGAAGTCGCGGAATTGCCCGACCGATTGGCCTTCGGGCCGGCGATAGGGATTGGGGCAGGAGACGTGGTGGATCCAGTCGGTTTCGTAGCGGAAATTGGGCGAGCGGTCGCTTTCGCGCCCGGTCAGGGACATGGCGATATAGGTGCTGCCGTGATAGCCGCCCACCCGCGCGATCATGTGGCGCTTCTCTGGCTTGCCGCGACGGGCGTTGTAGTAATGGATCAGGCGCACCGCGCTGTCATTGGCGGTCGATCCGCCGCAGGTGAAGAACACTCGGTTGAGATCGCCCGGCGCCAAACTGGCGAGCTTGGCCGCGAGTTCGGCAGCCGGCGGGTTGGTGGTGTCGACGAAGGACGAGTAGAAGCTGAGTTTGCGGACCTGTTCGGCGATCGCCTCGGCCATCTCCTCCTCGCCGAAGCCGATCGACATGCACCACAGCCCGCCGATCCCGTCCAGATAACGCCGGCCGCGCGAATCCTCGATTCTAGCACCCATCCCCCGCGTCACGATCAGCGACCCATCCCGCTTGAAGCTGTCGAAATGGGTGAAGGGATGCAGGAAATGCTCGTGATCTTGCCGCCAGATCCTGTCGGTGTCGTAGTTCGATCCGCTCGCGCGCGCCGCCTCGTTCATGATCGCCTGCTCCCGCAACCGCCCAATGGCCGGATTTTCCGTGCCACGACCATAGCCCAGCCTCGAGGGGTCGCGCCAGAGGCGCCAATATTTCGCTTGCGCCGCCCCAGCTTTTTTCGTAACTCGCGGGGCCGGACGATTCCCAGGCCCAGCCGGTTACTTCCTCTGCTCCAAGACCCACGATCCGCGAGGAACAGGATGACGACCAAGTTCCCCTTTTCCGGCAACATCGTCATGATCGGCTATGGCTCGGTCGGGCGCTGCACCATGCCCTTGATCGACAAGCATTTCGATATGCCCCTAGGCCGGGTGACCGTGATCGACGGGCACGATCATTCGATCGACGCCAAGCGCTTCACCGATCGCGGCATGAAGTACATTGTCAACCCGCTGACGCGCGACAATCTCGAGGCGACACTTGCCGAGCATTGCAAAGGCGGCGATCTCATCCTCAATCTGTCGGTCGAGGTTTCCTCGCTCGCCATCATCGAATGGTGCCAGCGCACGGGCGTGCTCTACCTCGATACCTGCATCGAACCCTGGGCGAATTACTACGACAACGCCGACATTCCGGAGGAAGAGCGCACGAATTACTTCCTCCGGCATTCGGCGCTGGAAGCGGCCAAGAAACTGCCCCGGAACGGCCCCTCGGCGCTCTTGACCCATGGCGCCAATCCGGGCCTCATCAGCCATTTCATCAAGCAGGCTTTGCTCGAAATCGCCGGCTTCCTCGGCCTCGATGCGGCCAAGCCCAATACGCGCGAGGGCTGGGCGCGGCTGATGCAACGGACCGGAACCAAGGTCATTCACGTGGCCGAGCATGATCTGCAGATCACCAATGTGCCCAAGCGCCCCGGCGAGTTCTGCAATACCTGGTCGATCCCGGGCTTCGTCGGCGAGGGCTCGCAGCCGGCCGAACTTGGCTGGGGCACGCACGAGAAGCGCGACCCCGAGAACGGTGCCAAGCACAAGGTCGGCTGCAAGGCGGCCATCTATTTGCGCCAGCCCGGCTGCATCACCGAGGTGCGCTCCTGGACCCCGATCGGCGGCCCGATGATCGGCTTCCTGATCACCCATGGCGAGTCGATCACCACCGCCGATTACTTCACCGCCTTCGATTCCTCCGGCAAGCCTTCGTTCCGGCCGACCGTCCATTACGCCTACCACCCCTGCGACGACGCGGTGCTCTCGGTGCGGGAATACCAGATGAAGCATTTCGAGATGCAGCCCAAGGTTCGCTTGCTCAACGAGGAGATCGTCGAGGGCGCCGATGAATTGGGGGCACTCCTGATGGGCGATTTCGGCGCCTATTGGTACGGCTCGCAATTGTCGATCGAGGAAGCGCGGCAATTGCTGGGCGCCGATTACAATGCCACCTCGATCCAGATCGCGGCACCGGTCCTGGCCGGCGCCATGTGGCTGATCGAGCATCCCGAGCAGGGCGTGGTCGAGCCCGAGGATCTCGACCACGATTTCGTGCTCAACATCTGCCGGCCCTATCTGGGGCCGGTATTGGGCGTGCGCTCCGACTGGACGCCCTTGAAACACCGCAATGTGCTGTTTCCGGAGCCCAATCTCGATCTTTCCGATCCCTGGCAATTCGAGAATTTCCGAGTCCGGCGTTGATGCGCCAAGTACCAACTTTCGAAAATGCCTGATCCATGAAATGCACCCATCGTTCAACGAAAGTTTGTACATTTACCCAATGACAGTACCCGCCGGCGTGAGACTGGCAGAGTCGATTTGGCTCGAATCACCCAGTCCCGCGACGGCAGGTACTAGAAGTCACCAGCGGATTTCCGGCACCCTCATCAAGGGCACGGGCCCCAGGCGCAGCAATCGCCCCTGGAGCGAAAACCCGAACTTGGCGATCTTTTCGCCGCCCTCGCCGGGCACCTCGAGCGCGCTGATCGCCACACCCGCGAGGCTCGCCTGGCCGGGCTCGATCACTCCCTGCGCGGCCAGGCGATCGAGCGCCGGCACCAGACCCTGGGCCTCGATCCTGCCCGCCACCATAGGTTGCAAATCCTGGTCGAGGGCAATTGTCGCATCGCCGGAAATCGACAGCGTTCCCTGGCGGAAGGCAAAATGCCGCGCCTCGATCACGCCCCCAGCATCGCTCCAGGCACGCAACGTGGCCACGAGCGGCTTGACCGGCGCCGGCCCCATGATCTCGACCTCGATCGCCACATGATCGACGCGCTCACCATCGAGGAGCACGGTTCCCGTGGGCAGAACGATGGTTTCAGCCGAGAGGGCAACCTTGCCCAGCATCGCCTTGAAATCCTCGGGTGGTTGCGGCGGCAACCCTAGGCGGAGCGCCAGGCTAGCCGCTCCGAATGTGCCGAACCCGGCTTGTTCCACATTCAGGCCTTGGGCGTCGATCGCCAGTTCGGCGAGCCCGCCGTCGCCGTACAGGCTGACCCGGCCGCGCACGGATTGCGCACCAGAGGTAAGATCGCGCGCCCCTCCACCCCGAAGCAGCGCGAATTGCTGCTGGCCAGCGCTGGCGAAGGCGATGTCGCGCCAATTCCAGGGTCGCATCTCGGCCCGGATCGCCGATCCCGAATACTCAAGCCACACCTCCGGTGAAAGCGCCATTTCAACCTGGGGGGAACGAAACTCGGCCTGGAAGGCGAGCGGGAATCCGTGCACGCCATCCGAGGCGAATTCGATCTTGGCACCCGTTTGCCGCTGCCAGGCGACCCAATCGGCGATGCCTGCCTCCAGCCGGAGGGCCATGACCCGCCAGTAGAGCCCATAGGAGGCCGCCAGCAGAACCAGCAGCACGGCCAATGCGATCCAGGCGCGACGCGAGATCATTGTTTCCAAGTACCTGCCGTCGCGGATGGATGATTCGAGCCAAAGGGCCCTCGCCAGTGCACGCCGGCGGGTACTCTCATTCTGTGGAATACGGCCCAACTTTCGTGGCGGCATTGGAGCGTTTCATGTATCACGTCTTTTCGAAAGTTGGCACTGTCGGAGGCCTTGCTAGTTTGCGCGATCATTTGGAATCAGCATCGCCGCCTTGTCCGATGAAGTCCAGCGCGTGACGCGCGCCATCGCATTGCTCGAATCGAGATCGCCCGAGATTCGGCCGATCTGGGTAGCCGACCTTGGTGTCGATCGGGCCAAGATTAGATGATTCTTTCCGAAGCGGAAAAGCAGCTGATCGAGAGCCGCCGGGTGTACCCGGCGGCAAATCGCGAATTCCGGGTCTTTGCCTATGGATCGCTGATGTGGCAGCCGGGTTTTCCGTTCCGCGCGGTCGAGCCGGCAATCCTGTATGGCTATCACCGGGCCTTTTGCATCCGCTCCACCCATTACCGCGGATCGCCGCAATGCCCGGGGCTGGTGCTGGGCCTCGATCGGGGTGGGCGATGCATGGGCCGGCTCTATCGCGTGGGGCCTCAGGACGGGTTGCAAGTCGCCGAATATTTGCATAACCGCGAACTCATCACCGGGTGCTATGTGCCGAAATGGCTCCAGGTGCGCCCGATCGCGGGCGGACGAGCGACTGCACTCGCCTATGTCGCCGATCGGACCCATGGCCAATACGCCGGCAAGCTGCCTCAGGATCGGATCTTGGCGATGATCCGCCATGCAATCGGAGTGATGGGCAGCAACGCCGAATATTTGCGCAACACGGTCCAGCATCTGGACGAACTGGGTGTCGCCGATTCCAGCCTGCACCGGTTGCTCGACCGTTTGCGCGGGGAAAACTGACGCCGCTTGGGAGCGACAGGCCAAGTACCCGCCGCCGATGGCTGATTTACCAAGTTGACCCCGGAAGTCACCCGCCGGCGGGCACTATCATTTGGTAACATGGGGCCCAATTTTCGTGGAAGCAAAGGGGCGTTTCATGGATCACGTATCTTCGAAAGTTTGCACTTTCGGCCTATCTTGGGAACCCATCACTTCCGGCGTCCCATGACCGAACACGAACATCCCCGCTCCTATTATGCCGGCAGTGCCCTTCCCTTTCCGGCCCAGCCCAGGCTCCTGGGCGAGGCTGAGGCCGATGTCGCCATCGTTGGCGGGGGCTATACCGGGCTCTCGGCGGCGCTCAACCTCGCCGAACGAGGCTATCGCGTTGCCTTGATCGAAGCGAGGCGCATCGGCTGGGGTGCCTCGGGCCGCAACGGCGGACAGATCAATACCGGGCTGCGTAAGGGACCGACCGAATTGGTGGCGCGATATGGGCTTTCGCGGGCCAGACAATTGTTCGACCTCGCGGAGGAAGGCCGCGCCATCCTCCGTGAACGGGTGGCGCGCCATAGCATTCCCTGCGACCTCAAGGCAGGCTCACTCCTGGTCGCGCACAAGAAATCGGATGCCGATTGGATGGGCCGCGAAATCGAGGCCTTCGCCCGCGATTTCGACTATGGAAAGCTCCAATTCATTCCGCGCAGCGAGCTGGGGCGCCATGTGGCGAGCGAAATCTATCATTGCGGCATCCTGGATTCCGGTGCCGGTCATCTGCATCCCTTGAACTACGCGCTGGGCCTGGCAAAGGCCGCGATCGCGGCCGGCGCCGGGCTTCACGAACAAAGCCCCGCCATCGCCATCGAGGAGGCGGGCCGGCAGGTGATCGTTCGCACCGAGAAGGGTTCCATCAAGGCCGGCCATGCGCTCCTTGCCTGCAATGGATATCTGGGCGGCCTGTTCCCTGCGATCGCCGCCAGGATCATGCCCATCGCCAATTTCATCATCGCCACCGAGCCCCTGGGCGAGACCCGGGCGCGCGCCATCATTCCCGGCGATGTATGCGTCTGCGATACCAAATTCGTGGTCAATTATTTCCGTCTGTCGGCCGATAGGCGATTGCTGTGGGGAGGGGGCGAGAAATACACGCCGACCCCGCCCGCCGACATCAAGGCCTTCGTGCGCCCGCACATGCTGAGGGCCTTTCCGCAATTGGCGGGGGCCCACATCGAATACGGCTGGTCGGGGATGCTGGCCATCACCATGAACCGGCTGCCGCATTTGGGAAGGCGCGGCCGGGTATTCTTCGCCCACGGCTATTCCGGCCAGGGTGTCGCCATCGCCGGGCTCGCCGGCAAGCTGGTGGCCGAGGCGATTTCCGGAACCAATGAGCGCTTCGATGTCATGGCCAGCGTCCCACACCGCGCCTTTCCCGGCGGCACCTATCTTCGACATCCCCTTCTGGTGCTGGCACTGCTCTATTACGGGCTCCGCGACCGGCTATGAGCGGCCTAGTACCCGCCGTCGCGAGTCTGGTTGATTCGAGCTGAATGACGCCGTCAATGCACGCCGGCGGGTAAAGGAAAAGGGGACGCTACCCTTTTCCCTACCCTTTTCCCTACCCTTTTCCCTCAGGGGCTACGGCAGGCGAGAAAAGGGTAGCGTCCCCTTTTCCGTCCCCTTTTCCGCGGCGGGCGGGTACTATCGTTGCGAAACATGCGGCCTGACTTTCTTGGAACGACGATCGCGTTTCATGGATCACGCTTATTCGAAAGTTGGCACTAGGGCCGCTCGCCGCAACTCCTCCTTGCGTCCCGGCGGCAGATGGTTCCAGTGGCAACCCAGCAAAGCGCCTTCCAGCGCATAAAGCATGACCAGGTTCACCTGGCGCGGGAAGGCGTGCTTCAGGCGGCGATAGGCGCCGAGGCTGCCCAGCCGGCGCAACTTCGCGACCGTCCCGATCCCCACCTCGCGCAATTGCCGCTTGCTGGCGGGGCCGATATTCTTCAGCGATTCGAGATCCGTGGCCATGCGCCGATCATGAAATGCGGATGGATGATGGAAAGCCGCGCCCGGAGGGCCGCCCTACTTCCCTGACCCTGCGCTGTCCTGGGTGTCACGGGTCAGGTAATAGGCGCCGATGATGGGCACCAGGGTGATCAGGATCACGATCATCGCCGCCACGTTGGTGACCGGCCGGTTGTTGGGGCGCGCCAGTTCGGCGTAGATCCAGATCGGCAGGGTTTTTTGCGGCCCGGCGGTGAAGGTGGTGACGATGATCTCGTCGAAGGAAAGCGCGAAGGCCAGCATGCCGCCGGCCAAGAGCGCCGTCGCCAGATTGGGCAGAATCACATGCCGGAAGGTCTGGAACCCGTCGGCGCCCAGATCCATCGAGGCCTCGATCAGGGCGGGCGAGGAACGGCGCAGGCGCGCGATCGCGTTGTTGTAGACGACAACGATGCAAAACGTGGCATGGCCGAGCGCCACCGTCCAATAGGTGAAGGGAATGTCGACCAGATCGAAGGCCGCCCGCAGGCTGATCCCGGTCACGATGCCAGGCAGCGCGATCGGCAGCAGGATCAGAAGCGTGATCCCCTCCTTGCCGAAGAAGCGGAACCGGTACATGGCGGCGGCGGCCAGCGTACCCAGGACGAGCGCCACCGCGGTCGCCAGCAGCGCCACCCGGATGCTGAGCCACAGCGCGTCCCAGAAATCGGCCCGGGCAAATGTCATGCCGATCCATTTCAGGGTGTAGCCCGGCGGCGGGAAAGTGTAGCTCGAATCCTCGGTGTTGAAGGCATAGAGGAACACGAACAGGATCGGCAGGTTGAGAAAGAGCACGCCAGCCCAGGCCGCGATGCCAAGCCCGATTCCGGCGCGCTTGTCGCCGGAATCCCTAGTGCCAACTTTCGTGGAAGGGCGATCCATGAAACGCGCCTATTGTTTCACGAAAGTTGGCACATGTTACGCGACGATCGTACCCGCCGGCGCGCGACTTCCGGGATCAAGTTGGCTCGAACCATCCATCGGCGACGGCGGGTACTACAGCGCATCGAAGGCCCCCAGGCGCTTGGCGATGCTCAAGTAAATCGCCATGATCACGATCGGCACCATGGTGAAGGCGGCGGCCAAGGGAATGTCGCCGGCCACGCCCTGATAGGAATAGACCAGCTGGCCGATGAAGGGCCTGGAATTGCCGACCAGATCTGGAATGATGTAATCGCCCATGGTGAGCGAGAAGGTGAAGATCGAACCGGCGGCGATCCCGGGCACCGCCAAGGGCAGGATCACCTTGCGGAAGGTTTCGCCGGGCCTGGCGCCAAGATCGCTCGAGGCTTCCAGGAGCGAGCGCGGCACCCGTTCCAACGCTGCTTGCACCGGCAGGATCATATAGGGGAGCCAGATATAGACGAAGACGATGGTGGTGCCGATATAGGAGGTCGAGAGCGACGGTCCCCCCACGCTCGGCAGCGATAGAACCGCCTCGATCACCCCGCCCAGGCCCAAATGATCGAACACCCAGGCCAGCACCCCTTCCTTGGCCAAGAGCATCTTCCAGGCATAGACCCGGACCAGGTAATTGGACCACAGCGGCACCATGACCGCGACATAGAAGAACCCCTTCATCCTGGGTCCGGCATAACGCGCCATGTAATAGGCCAGCGGAAAGGCGATGATGCCAGCGACGATCGTTGTCACGGCGGCAACGCTGAACGTGCGCGAGATCACTTCCCAGGAGGTCTTGGAGAACAGCCGCGCATAGGTCTGGAAGCCGAATTCGTAGACGATCGCGCTGGTATAATCGTCGATGTAAAAGAAACTTTGCAGCAGCATGGCGAACAGCGATCCCAGATAGATGATGCCGAGCCACAGCAAGGGCGGCACCAGGAACAAGAAAAGAAGCAGGCGCGGCCGCCCGTAGAGCCAGGTCGAAAGCCTGCGCAAGCCCCCCTGAAAGCCTTCATGCGACACCGCGGCGAGCGCGCTCATCCGGGGGTCCCGCCCGTTTGGAACCGCATCAGGTGCTTCGCCTCCCACCAGGCCGAGACCTGGTCGCCCTCGCCCGGCGAGAAGCCACGGTCGCGGTTGGGCACGATCACGGTCAGCATCGCGCCGACCGCGAGTTCGATGTCGTAGCGTGTGTTGGCGCCGAGATAGAGGATGCTGGCCACCCGGCCGCTCGCGCGCATCGCGCCTGTTGGCGACTGTGCTTCGGCGGCGATCAGGGAAATCCGCTCCGGCCGGATCGAGCACGCCTCCTCGCGCCCGATGAGCGCTACCGCCGCGGGCCCCGACAGCAGATTGGCCACCCCGACGAAGCCAGCTACGAAGGCGCTGGCCGGTCGCTCGTAGAGCGCGGCCGGGGCCGCCATCTGCTCGATCCTTCCCCGATTGAAGACCGCCACCCGATCGCTCATGGAGAGCGCCTCGCTTTGGTCGTGGGTGACGTAAACGAAGGTGATGCCGACCTGGCGCTGGATCGCCTTCAGTTCGACTTGCATCTCTTCGCGGAGCTTGAGATCGAGCGCGCCCAAGGGTTCGTCCAGCAGCAGCACACTCGGCCGGTTCACCAGTGCTCGCGCCAACGCCACGCGCTGACGCTGGCCTCCGGAAAGCTGAGAGGGCTTTCTATCGGCCAGCCCCTCGAGCTTGACCATTTCCAACATGGCCATCGCCGATTTTTCCCGTGCTACCTTGGGGACCTTGCGGATCATCGGGCCATAGGCGACGTTGTCCACCACGCTCATATGCGGAAACAGCGCGTAATCCTGGAACACGGTGTTCGCGTCCCGGTCATAGGGTGGAACGCCGGTCATGTCCTTGCCGTGGATGGCGACCACGCCGGACGTTGGCTGCTCGAAGCCCGCGATCAGGCGCAGGCAGGTGGTCTTGCCGCTGCCCGACGGCCCCAGCATGGCGAAAAACTCGCCATCCATGATGTCGAAACTGAGATTGTCCACCGCCTTGACCGCGCCGAAATGGCGCGAGACGGCGCGAAACGAGACGGCAATGCCGCTTTGTTGGTTCATGGTCGCATTCGAAATTGGCGCATGGAAACGGAGACGGCGGGCGGAAGGCCTATTTCCGCCCGCCGATTTCTCGGGACCGCTCTAAAGTGTGGCGGCTTGCCTGGTCATTGCCCCGCCGCGCTCTTGATCGCGATATAGGCGTCGACCCAATCCTTGTAGGCCACGCATTCGCGACCGCCCCCGCAATCCTTGAGTGGCGTCTTCCAGAAGTAGATCTTGTCGAAATTGTCGAAGCCGTTGGCCGCGCAGCCCTCGTCGCCCAGCAACGCATGGCCCTTGCAGGCCGCTGGCACCGCCGGCACCGATCCGAACCAGGCCGCGACGGCGCCCTGGACAGCGGCGGAAAGCGAATGCTCCATCCATTTGTATGCGCAGTTCGGGTTTTCGGACTTGGCGTGCAGCATGGTGGTGTCGGCCCAACCGGTGGCACCTTCCTCCGGAACGGTGCTCGCGATGTTGATCTTGCCCTCGGCTTTCAGCGCGTTGACCTGGTAGGGCCAGGAGGTTGAGGCCACCACACCCTCGTTGGTGAAATCGGCCATCTGCGCCGCCACGTCGTCGCCCTTCCAGTAGCGCTGCAGGATCTTGGCCTGCTCGGCCAGGAGCGTCTTCACCGCGTCGAACTGGGTGGCGTCCAGCGCATAGGGATCCTCGATGCCAAGTTCCGGACTGTGCTTCATCAGGTAGAGTGCCGCGTCGGCGATGTAGATGGGTCCGTTATAGGCCTGGACCCGCTTGGCGTTCGACTTGCCGTCGGGCAGGGCCTGCTCCTTGAACACCACACTCCAGGATTTCGGCGCTTCCTTGAACACATCGGCGTTGTACATCAGCACGTTGGGTCCCCATTGGTAGGGCGTGCCGTAATGCGCGCCTTTGACCGTGTGCCAGGGCGACTCCTTCAGGCGGTCATCAACCGCCTTGTAGCTGGGGATGAGATCGATGTTCACCGGCTGCACCAGTTCCGAGGTAATCAGCCGCAGGCTGGCGTCGCCCGACGCGGTGACCAGATCGAAGCCGCCGCTTTTCATCAGATTGAACATTTCGTCCGAGGAGCCGGCGGTCTTCACTTCGACCTTGCAGCCGGTCTCCTTTTCGTATCCGGTCACCCAGTCGTAAGCGGGATCGGTCTCGCCGCGCTCGATGTAGCCGGCCCAGGCGATGATGGCGAGCTTGCCCTCGCCCTCGCCGACCGCTTTCAGCATGTCGGCCAAGACCGGCGCGGTGCCGAACGCCAGGCCGAGCGCCAATGTGCTGGCCGCCAAGATTGATTTTCGTGACATGGTGCCTCCGTTGTTTCTGGTTTCTTGGTTCGCGGCGCCATTGGTGGCGCCGATTTCCGCCGCGCGAGCCCCGTGGATCATCGGGGGCGCGACGGCAACTCCCCGAACCCTAGCGCGGCCTCGGGCGGTTGAAAACCCCCGATCGCGTGGCGAAAAGCCGTTTCTAGGCATCATGGGCGCCGCCGGAGGGCCCGAATCCGAGGAATTCGGCGAACGAAGCGGCAAGGTACGCCCTTTCCAGGTCGCGCGTGATGAACACGATCCGCGAGCGGCGGTCCTCATCCGGCCATGCGGGCAGCAGGGCCGGCGGATGGAAAAGGTGCTGAACGCCATGGATCGCAACTGGCCGTGCCTCGCCCAGGATGTTGAGGACGCCCTTCACCCTGAGCAATGATTCGCCATGGAGGCCGGTCAGCATTTCGATCCAGGAGACGAACCTATCCCAGTCCAGCGCCGTCTCTGTGGTCAGGCAGAAGGCGCGGATATGGTCGTCATGGCGGTTGCGGTCGGGGCCTGCGTGCCTGTGATCATGGCGATCTTGGCCATGGTCGTCGTCGGCATAGGCTTCCGCACGCAACCAACGGCGCACATCGGCGCTCTTGGTCGCCGGATCGTAAAGCCCGGCACCGAGCAGTTTCGCGGGATCAACTTTGCCTTGCACGGTCTCCACGATCGGCGCCGCCGGATTGAGGCAACGCAGCCGGGCGCGCAATGCCACCAGAATTTCTTCAGGCGCCAGATCGCATTTGGCGATGAGCAGGCGATCGGCGACCGCCGCCTGCTTCACCGCTTCGATCTGACGATCGAGCTGCGACATGGCGTTGATGGCGTCGATCACCGTCACCACCCCGTCCAACCGATAGAATTCCGACAACAACGGGTCGCCCATGAGGGTGTGCAGGATGGGGGCCGGATCGGCGAGGCCGGTGGTTTCGATCACCACCCGCTTGAAGGCGGAAACTTCGCCCCTCTCTCGCCGTTTGTAGAGCCGCCGCAAGGTATCGATGAGGTCGCCTCGGATGGTGCAGCACAGGCAACCCGAGGACATCAGGATCGTGTCCTCCTTGGCGCTTTCGACCAGCAAATGATCAAGGCCCACCTCGCCGAACTCGTTGATCACGACCGCCGTGTCGTGAAGGCTCGGCTGGTGCAGCAAATGCCGAAGCAAAGTCGTCTTGCCGGCGCCCAGAAACCCGGTGATGAGCGACACCGGCAGCCGTTCCGGCCCGGAATCCGGGGCGTGGCGCTGATCCTCGGCGATTGCATCGCTCATCATTGGCGCCCCGATTGTCGGTGCACCAGGAACAAGGCCATGCCAAACAGCAGGAAAGCGCCGGCCTGATGGGCGAGCGCCACCGGCGGCGGCACAAGAAGAAGCAGTGTCAAGATTCCAAGGCCGGCTTGCCCCAGCAACAACAACACCAGAATCGACACCGACCGGACCCCGCCAGCGCCGAGAGCCTCGGGTTGGCGCCAGAGGCGAAGGCAGAGCAACAAACCCACCACCATGACCATGAGCGCCATCATGCGATGCAGGAATTGCGCGGTCGCGGCATTCTCGAAGGGATCCCGCCACAGGGGATCGACGAAACCGATCTCCGCCGGCACCCAATCCGAGCCCATCAGGGGAAAGCTGTTGTAGATCAGCCCCGCGTCGAGTCCGGCAACCAGACCGCCCAGCCCAATCTCCACCGCCAGCAATGAAACCAGCACCCAGCCATGTCGGCGCAATGTACCCACCTGGGCCGGATCGGTCGGTCGGGGCGCCGGCCATGCCATCGAAAGCGCCGACCACAGCAGAGCCCCGAAGATCAGCAGCGCCAGGAGTAGATGCAGGACCAGCCGGTACTGGCTGACATCGGCGCGATCGGAGAATCCGCTTTCCACCATCACCCAACCCATCAGGCCCTGCAACGCGCCCAGGGCGAAAATCGCCGCGAGCCGCCAGCGCCAATAGGGCGTGAGCCCGCCTCTCGCCCAGAACCAGGCGAAGGGCAGCACGAAGGCGAGCGCCAACCCGCGTCCCCACAGCCGATGGATGTATTCCCACCAGAAAATCGCCTTGAACCCGGCCAGATCCAGGTCCGAGTTCACCAGGCGATATTCCCCGGTCTGGCGATAGATCTCGAATATCCGCGACCATTCCGCCTCGGAGTGGGGCGGCAGCGCGCCCATGATCGGTGCCCATTCCATGATCGACAGGCCGGATTCGCTCAGCCGCGTAATCCCGCCCAACAGAACCTGCCCCAAGACCATGAAGGCAAGTCCGAGAAGCCATATTCCCGGCGCGCGCGTGCGCGGTTTCGCCGCGGTGAAAGCGGCGGAATGGCGCCTTTCGGCGGCGATGGTCGTTAGTCGCGTCATCGAATCGGCCACGCTTGAGATAGCCACGTTCCCGGCCGCCGGCGATTGGTCACGGTTGGCGGCGGTATTTTGCCGGCAGCAGCGTAGCGACCACCACCTTTCGCGGGCCCTCGGACGTGGGAACGATGATTCGAGCCTCGGCGGCGAAATCGCAAAGCAATTCCCGACAGATGCCGCAGGGCGCCACCACTTGGGGTTCGCGATGGGCCTCGCTCGGTCGGGGATGGCGCACCGAGACAATCGAAATGATGGCGGTTTCCCCAGCCGCGAGGGCCTGGCCGATGGCGACCGCCTCGGCGCAGACCGAGGCCCGTCCGACATAGGTATCGAGGTGCAACCCGTGATAGATTTTTCCCGAAGCGCTCAATAGGGCAGCGGCGATATGATGCCGGTTCTCGACATAGCGCGCCTCGATTAATTTTCGCGCCGCCGCGATGAGCGCCAGATCGGCGCTCTCGAGGGCCGCGCCGTCGAGGGAATCGGCGGGCAACGCCCCGGAGCCCGTCTCGCGCCCGGGTGGATTCATGCCGCCTCGGCGATCCGGCGCAGCTTCGCCGGTTGCAGGATCTGGATCTGGTGATTGCCGATCGGCTGGATGATGCCCAGACCCTTCAGCTTGCTGAACTGTCGGCTCACGGTTTCGATGGTGAGCCCGAGGTAATCGGCGATTTCGGCGCGATTCATCGGCAGATTCACGATATTGCCGGGAAACCCGCGCGATGCCGCCTTATCGGAAATCAGCGACATGAAGGTGGCCAGGCGCTCCTGGGCGGTCTTGCGACCGAGCAACAGCATCCATTCCTGAGCCAGGTCCAGATCTTCGCCCGCCATCTTCAGAAGCCGGTGCTCCATGTTCGGCAATTCGTGAATGATCCGGTTCAGGCTGGACAATGGAAACACGCAAAGCTCGACCGGCGTGATCGCCTCGGCGA
>CAZIUB010000029.1:0-6547 GCA_964542425.1 uncultured Rhodospirillaceae bacterium
TCGTCCGTCATGGGTCTGCTCCTGTTGTGAGATCAAGGTTGGGAACCCGATCTCAACACAGGACAGACCCAGCTCGTCACCGCACAGCTCCCCCCACCCGCCGCTCCAAACTACCGCGCGAGCGGTTTAGTCCTTTGGCACTTCCGCGACATGCAGCAGCAGTAGAACGAATGCCGCTTTCATTCCAGAACCGGACATCGGCGCACCGGGGTGACCGATGCCCGCTATCGTGTTCACGCCCTGATCCGAATCGATCAAACCCCCTACGCCCCCTCTTCCAGGCTGAGGAGGCTGGCGTTGCCGCCAGCGGCCGTGGTGTCGATGGTGAGCGTGCGCTCGGTCGCGAAGCGGTGCAGATAGTGCGGGCCGCCGGCCTTGGGTCCGGTCCCCGACAGGCCCTCGCCGCCGAAGGGCTGCACGCCCACGACCGCGCCGATCATGTTGCGGTTAACGTACGCATTGCCAACGCGAAGCCGCGCGGCGATCTTGGCCACCTTGCCGTCGATCCGGGAATGCACGCCCAGCGTCAGCCCGTATCTGGTGGCATCGATCGCGGCGAGGACCTCGTCCAATCTTTCCGCCTGGTATTCGATCACATGCAGGATCGGGCCGAACACTTCGCGATCGAGCCGCGCCAGGGAATCGATGCGATAGGCCCTGGGCGCGAAGAAATACCCGTTGCGACAATCCGGCCCGATTCGGCATCGGTGGATGAGATTTCCCTCGCGATCCATGCGCGCGGCGTGCGCCTCCAATGTGCGCAACGCGTCGGCATCGATCACCGGCCCGACATCGGTCTCCAGGAGCGCCGGATCGCCCAGTTTCAATTCTTCCATGGCGCCCGCCAACATGTGCGTGAGCCTGGGAGCGATATCGGCCTGCACAAAAAGTACACGAAGCGCGCTGCAGCGCTGCCCGGCGCTTTGGAAGGAAGATATGAGCACGTCGCGCACTACCTGCTCGGGGAGTGCCGAGGAATCGACGATCATCGCGTTCTGCCCGCCGGTCTCGGCAATGAGCGGCACGATCGGGCCGTTCTTGGCGGCCAATACCCGGTTGATCGCGCGCGCGACTTCCATCGAGCCGGTGAAGGCAACACCGGCTAGGCGCTGGTCATTGACCAGCGGCGCCCCTACGCTCGGCCCATCGCCCGGCAGCAAATGGAGCGCATCCACGGGCACGCCTGCCTGGTGCAGCAAGCGGATCGCAAAGGCGGCGATGAGGGGCGTTTGTTCCGCCGGCTTGGCGATTACCGTATTGCCGGCGGCCAAGGCGGCGCCGATCTGGCCTAGAAAAATCGCCAGCGGAAAGTTCCAGGGCGAAATGCAGGCGAAGACGCCGCGCCCATGCAGGCTCAATTGGTTGCGCTCGCCGGTCGGGCCGGGAAGCGTCTGGCTTTCCGCGAATTCCGCCCGGGCGCGCGCGGCGTAATAGCGGCAGAAATCGACCGCCTCGCGCACTTCGGCGATCGCATCGGGAATGGTCTTGCCGGCCTCGCGCACACAGATCGCCATGGCCTCTTCCCGCGATGCCTCCAGGAGATCGGCGGCGCGCTCCAGGCATTGCGCGCGCTCGGCGGCCGGAACGGCCGACCACAGCGCGAAGGCGTGGGTCGCGCGCGAAACCACATCCGCGACATCCGCGGCGCTCGCCTGGATGATTTCGCCGACAACACGGCCCGTATCGGCCGGGCTGGTCACGGGAAGGGCCGCGCCCTCGCGCTCGCGCCCGCCGATATTGGGCGCCGCCCGCCAGTTGCGATCGGCGGCGCCGAGAGCCAAATCGAGTTCGCGCAAGGCTTCGGGATCCGCCAGATCGATGCCGCGGGAATTGGCGCGTTCGGCGCCGAACAGATCGACCGGGAGCGGGATGCCCGGATGCGGCTTCACCTTGAGTGCCCGCACGCGCAAGACCGGATCGGCGACGATTTCATCCAATGGCGCCTTTTCGTCCACGATGCGGTTGACGAAGGAGGTGTTGGCGCCGTTCTCCAGCAGCCTTCGCACCAGATAGGCTAGCAAATCCTCGTGGCTGCCGACCGGGGCATAGATGCGCGCCGCCAGCCCCAGCGTCTCGGGCGGCACGATCTGGCCATAGAGCGCCTCGCCCATGCCGTGCAGACGCTGGAATTCCAGGCGCCCGCGCGCCGCGTCCGGCCCGCCCGCCATCTCGATGATCGCAGCCAATGTATGGGCGTTGTGGGTGGCGAATTGTGGGAAGAAGCATTCGGGTGCCGCCAGCAATCGCCCCGCGCAGGCCAGATAGGAGACATCGGTCGAGGCCTTGCGCGTGAACACCGGGTAGCCGGAGAGGCCGCGCTCCTGGCTGTTCTTGATCTCGCTGTCCCAATAGGCGCCCTTGACCAGGCGAACCATGAGCCGCCTTCGATGCTTGAGCGCCATCTCGGCCAGGAAATCAATCAGCACCCGGCAGCGTTTCTGATAGGCCTGGACGGCGAGGCCGAACCCGTCCCAGTGGGCCAAGGATTTGTCGCCCGAGACCGCCTCGATCAAATCCAGCGAAAGATCGAGCCGATCGGCCTCCTCGGCGTCGATGGTGAAGCCGATGCCGTGCGCCTTGGCCGCGCGCGCCAATTCGACGACGCGCGGCACCAATTCCCTGAGCACGCGATCACGTTGCGCCATCTCGTAGCGCGGATGGAGGGCGGAGAGCTTGATCGAGATGCCCGGACTCTCGATCGGGCCTCGGCCCTCGGCGGCCTTTCCGATCGCCTCGATCGCCACCCGATAGGCCTCGAAATAGCGCTCGGCATCCGGTTGGGTACGCGCGGCCTCGCCCAGCATGTCATAGGAATAGCGATAGCCCTTGGCTTCCAGCGCCTCGGCGCGCTGCAGCGCCTCGGCGATGTCGCGGCCCATGACGAATTGCCTTCCCAAGATCTTCATCGCCTGGGTCACCGCCTGGCGGATGACCGGCTCGCCCGAGCGCGCGACCAGGCGCGTGAGCACGTCCGTGAGATCGCCGCCGGTCGCGTCCAGGCGCATGATCCGCCCGGTCAACATCAGGGCCCAGGTCGAGGCATTGACGAAGAGGGAATCGCTCTCGCCCAAATGGCTCTCGAAATCGGCATTGCGCAATTTGTCGCGAATGAGGGAATTGGCGGTTTGGGCATCGGGAATGCGCAGCAGCGCCTCGGCCAGGCACATGAGCACCACACCTTCCTTGGAGGACAGCTCGTAGGCGTGCATGAAGGCATCGATCCCGCCCTGGCCCACGCGCTCGCGCCGAACCGTCTCGACCAGGCCACGCGCGCGGAAAGCGACGCGGTCGCGCATCTCCGGCGAAAGTTCCGCCTCGCGCAGCAAGCCCTCGACGATCGCGGTTTCGTCGGCCCGCGCGGCCGCGCGCAATCGGGCGCGAAGGGGACCCGGCATTGGCAAGGTTTCTCGGAACAGCATCGGCATGGGGATTACCCTGTTAGGCGATTGCCGGAAAGATAGACCTAATTCGGGCGCGCGAAAGCGCCAATCGCTTTACGATAGTTCATGAAAGTCGGATCATGGCGCCGCGGATTTGGAATCGAGGAGCAACGAGGTTCGCCCATGTTCTTTCCCGGATTCACCCAGCGTCGCCACCCATCGGGCGGCACTTCCTATAATCTGCGCGCGGGCGGAGAGGGCCCGGCGCTCTTGGCTCTGCACGGATTCCCACAGACCCATCTATGCTGGCACCTTGTGGCACCGCAACTGGCGCGCCATTTCACCGTGATTTGCCCGGACCTCAAGGGTTATGGCGATAGCGAGGCACCCGCCCCGACCCTCGATTCCGCTAATTACTCCAAGCGCGCGATGGCCGGCGAGATGATTCAATTGATGGCCGAACTGGGCCACCGGCAATTCGCCATCATCGGCCATGATCGAGGCGCCCGGATCGGCTATCGGCTGGCGCTGGATCATCCCGAATGCGTGACGCGCCTGGTCATGCTCGACATCATGCCCACTTGCGAGCAATGGGATCGGGCCGACCGCGATTTCTCGGTGCGCACCTATCATTGGGGATTCCTGGCGCGAGGCGGCGGCTTGCCGGAGCGCCTGATTAACCTCGACCCGGATTTCTATCTCGACTACACCATTCGCTCCTGGGCCGCCGACACGAGCGCT
Organism: uncultured Rhodospirillaceae bacterium; assembly: GCA_964542425.1. Taxonomy (GTDB): domain Bacteria; phylum Pseudomonadota; class Alphaproteobacteria; order Dongiales; family Dongiaceae; genus Dongia_A. The sequence continues at coordinate 4,122 of CAZIUB010000029.1, forward strand.
TTTCCGGAGGATGTGATGGAGGAGTACCGGCGCTGCTTCCGCCGGCCAGGCACAATCGCCGCAGCCTGCGCCGATTATCGCGCCGGCTACGGAATCGACAACACGCTCGACCGCGCCGATTGTGACGCCGGGCGGCGCATCCAATGCCCGCTTCTCGTGCTGTGGGGCGAGGATTACGTCATCGCCACCAGCGCCATGCTCGATATCTGGCGAAGCTGGGCCGACGATGTCCAGGGCCAGGCGATCAAATGCGGCCATTTCCTGGCCGAGGAAGCGCCCGAAGCGGTGCTGAAGGCGGTCAGGCCATTTTTGGAACACGAGTAGATCGCGTTCCCTTCCGACAACGCGGGCCTGTCGCAACAATCGGATGGCGCGCGCCGGCCGGCCTCGGCATGTTGCCCATCGCCCCATTACCTGGAGTCTCCCTCGCATGGAAGCCGTCCCTCGCATGTCGGCCCTGGAATGGGGGCTGTTGATTCTGCTGTCGCTGATCTGGGGCGGATCGTTCTTTTTCGCCAAGGCAGCACTCGCCGAACTCGGGCCGTTCTCGATCGTGCTGGGGCGGGTCGCGATCGGCGCGCTGGCACTGCTATCGATCGCGCGCCTGATGGGCCAAGTGATGCCGCGCGATCCGGATTTGTGGCGCGATTTCGCGATCATGGGCGTGTTGAACAATGTAATTCCCTTCAGCCTCATCTTCTGGGGCCAGCAGGAAATCGCCAGCGGGCTTGCCGCCACCTTGAACGCGACCACGCCCTTTTTCGCCATCGCGGTCGGGAAGATCCTGAACCCCGAGGCGCGCGTGCGCCCAAGCCAGATTTCCGGCAACGCGCTCGGCATAATTGGGGTGGCGGCGCTCATTGGAATCGATGCGTTCCGAAACCTCGGCCAGGTAATGGCCGGCCAGATCGCGGTCTTGACGGCCGCCCTCTCCTATGGCTTTGCCGGGCATTTCGGGCGGCGCTTCCGCGCACTTCCGCCGATCGTGCCGGCGACCGGCCAAGTCACCTGTTCGGCCATCATCATGTTGCCGATCGCACTCGTCATCGAGACACCCTGGCGGGGCGAGATGCCGGGCGCGATCACCTGGGCCTATCTCGCGGGTTTGGGCGTGCTGTGCACGGCGGCTGCTTATCTGATCTTTTTCCGGCTACTCGCCTCGGCGGGTGCGGTCAATCTGCTGCTGGTCACGATCCTGATCCCGCCCAGCGCCATCGTATTGGGTTTTCTGTTCTTGGGCGAGCGCCTCCAGGCCGGCGACTTCGTCGGGCTCGGCCTAATCGCCGCCGGGCTTCTGGTCATCGATGGGCGGGTGCTCTTTTGGTTCACCCGAGCTTCGCCTTCAGGCGCTCGTTGAGCATCGCCGGGTTGGCCTTGCCGCCCATGGCCTTCATCACCTGGCCGACGAAAAAGCCGAGGAGCTTGTCTTTTCCGGCGCGATACTCGGCCACCTTGTCGGGGTGTCCGGCCATGATCTCGTCGATCGCGGAATCGATGGCGCCGGTATCGGTCACCTGGCGCAGGCCCTTGTCCTCGACGATCGCACGCGCGCGTTTGCCGGTGGCAAACATCTCCGCGAACACCTCCTTGGCCAAGCGCCCGGAGATGGTGTTGTCGGCGATGAGGTCGATCAATTCGCCTAGTGCCTCGGCCGAGACCGGCGATTCCGAAATCGATTTGCCGGCCTTGTTCAATTGTCCGGCCAAATCGCCGATCACCCAATTGGCGGCGAGCTTGGGGTCGCGCATAGCAGCTTGCATGTTTTCGTTGGACATAAAGAAGTGAGCCCCGATTGATTCTTCGTAATAATCGGCGGTTTCCCTTTCCGCGACCAGCACGCTCGAATTATAGTCGCTCAATCCGAATTTCTCGACCAGGCGCCGGCGCTTGGCGTCCGGCAATTCGGGCAGGCTCTTGCGGATCGTTTCGACCCAGGCGGGATCAAGGGTCAGCGGCAGAAGATCGGGGTCGGGAAAATAGCGGTAATCATGCGCGTGTTCCTTGGAGCGCATCGGCCGCGTCTCGCCCCGGTTGGGATCATAGAGCCGGGTTTCCTGGCGGATGCTGCCGCCCGCCTCCAGAATCTCGATCTGGCGCCTGGCTTCGTATTCGATCGCCTGCTGCACATAGCGGATCGAATTCACGTTCTTGATCTCGCAACGCGTGCCCAAGGCCTCGCCCGGCCGGCGCATCGAGACGTTGACATCGCAACGCAGCGAGCCTTCCTCCATGTTGCCATCGCAGGTGCCGAGATAGCGCAGGATCGAGCGCAGCTTCTTCAAGTAAGCCGCCGCCTCTTCGGCCGAGCGCATGTCGGGCTCCGACACGATTTCCATCAAGGCCACGCCGGCGCGGTTCAAATCGATATAGGATCTGGTCGGATGCTGGTCGTGCAGGCTCTTGCCGGCATCCTGTTCCATGTGGAG
>CAZIUB010000030.1:0-8096 GCA_964542425.1 uncultured Rhodospirillaceae bacterium
TCGTCCGTCATGGGTCTGCTCCTGTTGTGAGATCAAGGTTGGGAACCCGATCTCAACACAGGACAGACCCAGCTCGTCACCGCACAGCTCCCCCCACCCGCCGCTCCAAACTACCGCGCGAGCGGTTTAGTCCATTGGCCCGCAGCGGAAAGCGCGTTGGGGAACCCTCATGACCGCCTACCAGGCGCCGCTCGCGGACATTCAATTCAGTCTCAGGCACCATTCCGGTCTAGCCGAACTGGCCGGATTTCCGGGGCTGGAGGAATCGACGCCGGAGACCGTGGATTCGGTTCTCGGCGAAGCCGCCAAATTCGCCACCGAGGTTCTCGATCCCCTCAATCAGATCGGGGATCAACAGGGCTGCCGTCTGGAAGCCGACAGCGTGAAAATGCCCGAGGGATTTGGCGCCGCCTATCGCGCCTTTTCCGAGGCCGGCTGGAACTCGGTCGCCTTCGAGGCCACCTATGGTGGCCAGGGCATGCCGTGGAGTGTCTCGGTGGCATTGCAGGAGATGTGGGCGGCGGCGAATTTCGCCTTTTCGACGTGCCCGATGCTGACCCAGGGCGCCATCGAGTTGCTGCATCTCCACGGCTCGCCGCAGCAAAAGTCGTTCCTGCTGCCGCCCCTGATCCAGGGCAAGTGGACCGGCACCATGAACCTGACCGAATCCCACGCCGGTTCGGATCTCGGCTCCATCCGAACCCGGGCCGAGCCGGACGGCGAGCCCGGCCGGTACCGGCTCAAGGGCCAGAAGGTGTTCATCACCTTCGGCGATCACGACATGGCCGAAAACATCATTCACCTGGTGCTGGCGCGGGTCCCTGGCGCGCCGGAGGGGAGCAAGGGCACCTCGCTGTTCATCGTGCCCAAGTTTCTGTTGAACGATGACGGCACGCCGGGTGAGCGAAATGATGCCCGCCCGATCGCCATCGAGCACAAGCTCGGCATTCGCGCCAGCCCCACATGCACCATGTCCTTTGGCGAACAAGGTGGCGCCTATGGAAGCCTGGTGGGCGCGGAAAACCACGGCCTCGAATACATGTTCACCATGATGAACAATGCCCGATTGTCGGTCGGCGTCGAGGGTCTGGCAATCGCCGAGCGCGCCTTCCAACGCGCGCGGGCCTACGCCGCGCAGCGCATTCAAGGCGCGGTCGTCGGCCACAACGCGGCCAAGAAATTGCCGATCCTCTACCACCCCGACATTCGCCAGACGCTCCTGTCCATGCGCTCGCTGATCGAGGCGGCGCGTGGGCTGGTCTATTTCACCGCCGGCGCGCTTGACCGCTCGAAATGCCACCCGGAGGAATCCGAACGCAATCGCTTCCGAGGATGGGAAAATTTCCTGATCCCGATCGCCAAGGCCTGGACCACGGATATGGGCGTTCAGGTCGCCTCCATGGGTCTGCAGGTGCATGGCGGCGTTGGTTATGTCGAGGCCACGGGTGCCGCCCAGCATTTGCGCGACGCGCGGATCGCCACGATCTACGAGGGCACCAATGGCATCCAGGCCATCGATCTGGTCAATCGAAAGCTGCTGCGCGATGGCGGCCAAGTGGCCAAGGCGCTGATCGCGGAAATGGAATCGACGGTAAAGGCAATCAGCGCTCGCTCCGACCCCGCCAGTGCGGCGATCGGCGAGCGCCTCGCCGAGGCGGTCGGACATCTGAAGGCCGCGACCCAGTATCTGGTGACTACCGGTGCGCAAAACGCGACCCTGGCGCTTGCCGGTGCCAGCGCCTATCTGTCGTTGTTCGGCGCCACGCTTGGCGGCTGGCTGTTGGCGCGCACCGCCGGCACGGCTGCGCTTGGCATCGCCACCGGACGGGGCGATCTCGATTTCCTCAAGGCCAAGCTCGCGGTCGCGCATTACTACGCCGAGACCTTCCTGCCGCACGGCGCCGGTTATGCCGGTCAGGTGATCGGCGGCGGCCGGGCCCTGATGAGTCTCGCCCCGGAAGCGGTGTAGCAGCCCGCGGCCCGGGGCCGAGCCCGTTCCGGGGTCTTGCGCCCGGTGCCAACTTTCGAAAAAGCGCGACAAAAGGAACTTTCCGACGCTTCCACGAAAGTTGGCACATGCTACGATACGATAGTACCCGCCGGCGTGTACCGATGGTGTCGACATGCTGGATCAACCGTCCGCGACGGCGGGTGCTAGGCGCGATTGGCGGCAAAGATCGCCGCCGCTTCAACGACGCCCCCACCCCAGCACGGGTCGCCCAATGCCCGATCAGCCCAGAAAAGTGTTGTTCATCACCGTCGATCAGTGGCGCGGCGATTGTCTTTCCATCCTCGGCCATCCGGTCGTTCGCACGCCGAACATCGACGCGCTGGCGTGGGAGGGCGTGCTGTTTCGGCGCCATTACGCCGTCTGCTCGCCCTGCGGGCCGTCGCGAGCGAGCCTGCTGACCGGCCTCTATCTCATGAACCATCGCTCCGGGCGCAATGGCACGCCCTTGGACCAGCGCCACACCAATCTTGCCTGGGAGGCGCGCAAGCAGGGCTACGATCCGACCTTGTTCGGATACACCGACACCTCGCTCGACCCGCGCTCGCGGCCGGCGGGGGACCCCGCGCTCAAGACCTTCGAGAGTGTGATGCCGGGCTTCACCATCGGCCTGCAAATGTCCGACAATCTCGCTCCCTGGATCGCCGATCTCACGGCCAAGGGATACGATTTGCCGCAGGGGCGATGGGATGTCTTCAAGCCGAGGCCCGGCTTCGCCAAACCCGCCGATCGCGGCCACAGCTTCATCCCCCCGGTGTTCCCCGCCGCCGACAGCGAGACCACCTTCATGGCCGATACCGTCATGCGCTGGCTTTCCATGCGCCCCGACCAGGATTGGTTCGCCCATGTGACTTTCCTGCGCCCGCATCCGCCCGTGGTGGCGCCCGAACCCTACAACGCGCTCTACGATCCGGCCTCGGTACCCTTCGCCCGGCGCCGGGAAACGCCGGAAATCGAGGGCCGGCAGCATTCCTTCCTCAAGGCCAAGATCGAGGCACTCGCGCGTACGCAGGGCTATGACGAGCACAATCCCAACAATCTCGTCACCATGCCGGAATTGGAGTTGCGCCAGATGCGCGCCACCTATTACGCCATGATGACCCAGGTCGACGACCAGATCGGCCGGCTGGTCCAGAACCTCAAGGACAGCGGCCAATACGACAATACCCTCATCATCCTCACCTGCGACCATGGCGAGATGGGCGGCGATCACTACACCTGGGGCAAGGAAACCTATTTCGAGCAGAGCTTCCTGGTGCCGCTCGTCATCCGCGATCCAAGGCGCGAGGCCGACCGGTCGCGCGGGCGGATCGTTGATCAATTCAGCGAGGCGGTCGATGTCATGCCGACCATCCTCGATTTGCTGGGCGCGGAAATCCCCGCGCAATGCGACGGGAAATCACTGATGCCCTTCATCGCTGGCGCCACACCGCCCGATTGGCGCCAGGAGGCGCATTACGAGCTCGACTTCCGCACCTCGCCCTACACGCCCGATTTCGACCCCGAGGCGGCGCTCGGCCTCTCGCCCGACGATTGCTATTTCACCATCATCCGCGACCAGCGGTATAAGTACGTGCATTTCGTCAGCCTGCCGCCCCTTCTGTTCGATCTCCAGGAAGATCCCTTCGAGATGCGCGATCTGTCGGGCGATCCCGCCCATCGCGAACCCATGATGCGCCTCGTCCAGCGCATGGTTTCCTGGCGCATGCGCCACGCCGATCGCACGCTTGCCAATCTGCATTTGACCCGCCATGGCGTGATCGACGGGACCAAGCGCCGAATCGACCCACGGCCGGTTTCCAGCTAGGATTGCCGCCGATTCGCCTGCATTGGGTTCCTCATCCGCGACCATGCTCGCCATAGACACCAGCCGCAGGGACCTCTGCGAGGAATTCAAGCGCAGCCCCGTGGGCGGCCACAGCCCGGATTTGCAGAAACTGCTGCTGCTCATGCGCTGGGGCAACGCGCGCGGCCGGACGATCATCGTCTGCACAATTCCCGATCGCGAATGGCGGCTGGGCCGGATGGGGCCCAAGCGTGGCGCCAAGATGACCATCGACACCGGCCGTTCCTTCCATTCCCATGGCGAGGCCGAGTGGGCCTGTTTCCGCGCCAGATGGCGGGAAATGACCGGCGCGGAATGTCCGGTCGAATGAGATGGCCGCCCGTGCCAAGTCTTGAAGAAAGCGCGATCCATGAAACGCTCCGATGCTTCCGGGAAAGTCGGGCCACTTGTTACCAAATGACAATACCCGCCGGCGTGTAATGGCGGAGTCATCTTGATGGATCAGCCATCGGTGACGGCGGGTACCAGGCTGCTTGCCTATACCGATCGCCTCACGCTCCGCCCGGGCGAAAGCACGGGCGTCAAGGTCAGCGCCCCCTTGCCCGGCGAATACGAGGTCTCGCTGATCCGCGTGATCTGCGCCGATGCGACGCCCGAGGGGCCGGGCTACAAGGTCACGGAAGTCGCGTGCGCCGCCGCCGGCAAATATGCCGCGCGCCGCCAGGAGCTCGCCAAGGGATCGTCCGCCGTGATCGACGATGGCAAGGCATTCGCGATTCCCACCTTCTCCTTGCGCGCCATCATCTGGCCGACCTGGACCGACAAGGGCGCCCCGCAATGCATCCTCGGCAATTGGAACGCGGCGACGCGCGAGGGTCACGCGCTCTATCTGGACGATACCGGGCGTCTCGCCCTGCGATTGGGCGATCGGCCCGCCATTGTCATCGATTCGCCCCTCCTTGGCCGGCGCTGGTACGTGGTTGGCGCTGCCCACGATTCCGCGAGCGGCCGAACCCAGTTGTCGCTCCGGATCCTCGATCCGATTCCTGGCGAAAGCGCGCATCTCTCCGCCCGGAGCCAGATGCCATCATGGCCCGGCGCCGGGCCCTGGCGGATCGCCGCCTGGAGCCAAGGCCAAGGCCAGGCCGCGCATTTCAATGGCAAGATTTGCGCGCCCTCGTTCTGGGGCCGGGCGATCGAGGAAAACGCGCTCCTTTCCCTTCCCGATGAGGTGCCGCTATCGCCCGGCGGCCTGATCGCCGCCTGGGATTTCGCGGTTGGGATCGAGACCACGGAAATCCGCGACATCTCCGGACGGGGCCACCACGGCCGGCTTTTGCAATTGCCGGCCCGCGCGATGACCGGCTGGAACTGGGACGGGAGCGAAAACGATTGGCGCCGCCGGCCCGAGCATTACGGCGCGATTCATTTCCACGACGACGATCTCAACGATTGCGGCTGGGAGACGGATTTCACCCTGACCGTCCCGAATGCCCTCAAATCCGGCATCTATTGCCTTCGCTTCCAGCAAGGGGCACTGGAGGAATTCGCGCCCATCTTCGTGATGCCGCCCAAGGGCGAGGCCCATGCGCGCCTCGCGTTCCTGGTGCCCACTTCCAGCTATCTCGCTTACGCCAATCATCAGATGTGCAGTTCCTGGGATTTCGACGAGTTGAGCTCCGGCAAATTCACGACCATGACGGAAGCCGATGTGTACTTGGAGGAGGCGAACGGCATTGGCCTCTCGACCTATGATCTGCACGGCGATGGCAGCGGCGTGTGCCATTCTTCCTGGTTGCGGCCGATCCTCAACATGCGGCCCAAGGGCATCATGTGGCAATTCGCGGCCGATACCCATATCACCGATTGGCTGGAGGCGAGCGGCCTCGATTACGACATCGTCACCGACGACGCGCTGGAGCGCGAGGGCAGGGAATTGCTTGCCCGCTATCCCTGCGTCATCACCGGGACCCACCCGGAATACTACTCGAAGGCGATGCTGGACAATGTGGCGGGTTATCTCGACCACGGCGGAAGGCTGATCTATCTAGGCGCCAACGGCTTCTATTGGCGGATCGCCTGGCACCCCCATTTGCCCGGCACGATCGAGCATCGCCGTTCCGAGGACGGCATGCGCGCCTGGTTCACCCAGCCCGGCGAATCCTACATGGCCTGCACCGGCGAATATTCCGGCCTGTGGCAGCGCAACGGCAGGCCGCCCAATGCCTTGGTCGGCGTCGCCTTCGCGGCACAGGGCTTCGACATCGCCACACCCTATCGCCGCAATGATGCGAGCCGCGACCCACGTGCCGCCTTCATATTCGAGGGCGTCGCGGACGAGGTGATCGGGAATTTCGGCTCGATCGGGGGTGGTGCCGCCGGCTGGGAGATCGACCGCGCCGATCTTGGCCTCGGCACGCCGCCCCACGCCCTCATCCTCGCCACCGCGAACCAATTCCCGGAGAGCTATCACTGGGTCAAGGAAGAGTTCAACCACACCCATTCGGCGATCAACGGCGACACCTGCCCGTTGGTGCGCTGCGACATGGTGTATTTCGAAACGCCCGAGGGCGGTGCCGTGTTCTCGACCTCTTCGATCTCCTGGGCGGGTGCCCTCGCCCATGACAATTATCGCAACAACGTGAGCCGCATCACCCTGAACGTGGTGCGCCGCTTCATCGATCCGACGCCGATACCCCCACCTCGCCGATGATTCGAGTGTAGATGCCGGCCGCGTGTTCGTCGAAACAACAAAGTGTCACCACGCGCGGCCGATCATGATGGGCCAGGAAACCGCGTATGGCGGTAATGGCGACATGCGCCGCTTCCGCCATCGGATAGCCATAGATTCCGGTCGAGATGGCGGGGAAGGCGATTTCCGAGAAGCCGTGAGCGCGCGCCAGTTCCAGGCTGTTCCGGTAGCAGCCGCCGAGCAGATCGGCCTCTCCCGCCCCGCCACCACGCCAGATTGGACCCACCGTATGGATGATGTGCCGTGCCTTGAGCCGGAAGCCCGGCGTCATCACCGCGCTTCCGGTCGGACAATGGCCGATCGCCCGGCACGCCATCGGCAGTTCCGGGCCGGCGGCGCGATGGATGGCGCCGTCGACCCCGCCCCCGCCCGCCAGCCCTTCGTTGGCGGCATTCACAATGGCATCAACGTCCAGCGTGGTAATGTCGCCAATGACAATCTTGATTCGCGCGTTTTCGCTCATGGCCCTGCTATAATGCCGCCTAGGGCCACCAATCGGCAATATCTCGCCTAAATATCATGTGCGGTCGATACAGCTTCACCCTGCCGCCAGAGGCGATGCGCGATCTCTTCGCCGCCCCGACCATGCTCAACCTTCAGCCGCGCTACAACATCGCCCCCACCCAGCAGGCGCCGGTGATCGCTCTCGACGAAGCGGGAGGCCGGCAAATCCGCTTGCTGCGCTGGGGCCTGGTCCCGCGCTGGACCCGGGAGTTGAAATCCTTGCCCCTCCTCATCAACGCCCGCGCCGACACCATCGCCGAGAAGCCCAGCTTTCGCGATGCCTTCGCCAAGCGCCGCTGCCTAGTGCCGGCGGATGGCTTCTACGAATGGCGGGCGATCGCCGGCAAGCGCAAGCAACCCTGGCGCATCGAGCTTGCCGATCGCAAGGCCTTTGCCTTCGCCGGCATCTGGGAGGCCTGGAAATCGCCCGAGGGCGAGATCGTCAAGAGTTTCGCCATCGCCACCACCGAGGCCAATTCGGCGCTCGCCCCCATTCACGCGCGCATGCCGGTCATTCTCGCCCGGGATGACGAGGCCAAATGGCTCGACACTGGCGGGGCCCGCGAATCCCTTCAGGCCATTCTGCGCCCTTATGATGGGGGTCCGATGCAGCTTTTTCCGATCGGCGATCGCGTCAACAGCGTGAAGAACGACGACGCGCTGATCCTGGAACCGGTCGTCGAAGCGCACTAGTGTTGTGGTTCCAACGTTTGATTTCCAATCATTCCCGTTGGAACCACAACACATGCCATTGAATTTGGTAGTGTTCCGGGCCGACATGTCCCTAGAGCGGAATGTCGGAGTCGGAACACGAGTGTCGTGGTTTTTAAAGTTCGCCAGATCACGCGGCCAGGAGCGCCAAAGGAACTTGCAAAACCGAATACGACACTAGACTCGATAAGTTGCTAGGGTCTGGACTCACAGTTTGATCCAATAGAGTGCGCCGACGAGGGCGTTTGCGGCAAGGAAATTTCGGGCAAGTTTGTCATAGCGGGTGGCGATGCGCCGCCAATCCTTGATGCGGCAGAAAAAGTTCTCGATCTTGT
>CAZIUB010000031.1:0-69268 GCA_964542425.1 uncultured Rhodospirillaceae bacterium
TAAATGCACTGTCACAGAAAATTCATTCCTCCTTGCGCCATTGGCTGGCGTGCGGCCAGTCGGGCGCGAAGGCAAGGATGCGCAGACCCGCCGGCAGATCGGGATTGAACATCGCGTTGTGCCAGTAGGTCGCCTGGTGAAAGCTATCGTCTTCCGCCAATTCCGCGATGGTGCAGGGGATGCGATAGCATTGCCGGTACTGCTCGAAATCAAGCACGCAATACCGATGATGCAGTAACCGGGCCGGAAGCGGATGCCTGGGCCCGAACAGCGCGGTCAAGGTGTCGCTGAAATTCTCCGGGTGCTGAAAATACCCGGCCTGCAGAATGTCGAGTATCTTGTCGTAGCGCTCGATTGGGTCTTGCGTCTTCTTGTACTGGAACCGCATCAGCGCAATGTTGTTCGCGGGCTCGGCTTCCATCAGCACGGTGACGACACTTTCCGCCAGCAATTCGCCGGAATGGCTGGCGATCGCCGGACTCATGCCGCCCTGCGGCCTGCCCCCCATCTGGCGCGCGCTCAACTGACGCAGGCGGCATTGCCAGGCCACGAATTCGTCGCGCAACTGGCTGGCCGCTGCCTCGCTCAACACGATCTTGCCGGATGCCGCCGGAATCATTTGCCGCCGCCCGTGGAATTGAGCACCGCCTCGTACTTGCCGCGATGGAACAGAAGCGGCGACCGGCTGGTGTCGTGGCGCATGCGGGTCACGCGTCCCACGAAAATCGTGTGGTCGCCCCCGTCGATCGCGTGTTCGGTCAGGCATTGGAAATTGGCGACGCATCCGGGCAGGATCGGCGCGCCGGTGTCCCAGGTCTCGACCTCGACCCCGCTCCATTTGTCGACCGAAGCGTTGGCGAAGCGGTTCGACAATTCCGTTTGGTCGAGGGCCAGCACATTGACGGCGAAATGCCCGGACTTGATGAAGGAAGGCAGGCTGAAAGCCCTGCGCCCCAGGCTCCACAGCACCAGCGGCGGATCGACCGACACCGAATTGAAGGAGCTCGCGGTGATGCCGATCCGCTCCGAACTCTCGGAGAGCGTGGTGATGATGGTGACGCCGGTCGCGAAACAGCCGAGCGCGTTGCGGAATTCTCGCGGATCGATGCTCATGGTCATCCCGTGACTTCGGAAACCGGATCAGGCCCAAAACCGAACCAATTCCGGCCATGTTACTACCCTTGGTCCTTGAACTCATCCACTCTTTTGCTTAGATTGGCTCGGTATCTGTGAAATGATCGTGTTGCAAACCGACCTCGGCGGAGGCCGGGAATTGGTCTGGATTGGTTTCGATCCGGCCGGAAACGGGCGCCCATGTTGATCGACCGCAGAACAAGGCTCTTGGCGCCGGGGATCGAGCGCTATCAGGTCTCGGGCCGGGGGGCGATCCTGATCGGGCTCGAAGCCGGCGACCGGATATCCTTGCGCGATCCCGAGGGCGGTCAGGTGTGCGAGGCGATGGCCTTCGCCGCCAACGGCCGTGCCGATGTCGAGCTCCTGGGCGCGAGACCCACGGGTCCTCCCGAGGGCCTGCGCGCGATCCTTGCCGATGCCTCCGAGAACGCCAGCGCTTTTCGCGCCGGGTTGTCGCGGCGCGGGCTCGACCTGGGCAACGCCTCGGCGCTCAGCTTGTTCGGGCCGCAATCGCCGGCCGGCGAGGAGGCCAGTTTCACCGTCCAGGCCGATTGCGTGCTGGTGATCGGCGCGCCGGGGGCAATGATGCGGCCCCATGATCAGGACACGTCGACCCCGATCGAGGCCCTGGTCCAACGCGCCCGACCGTTTGCCGGCGATCTTGCGCGCCTGCCCGAACCCTTGGCCGATGCCAGGCAGGATTTCGAGGTGCCGCGTGCCTCGGCGCGGGCCTATCTCATCCGCCAAGGCGAATTCATCCAGGTGATCGACCTCTTCGGCCAGCAATGCTCGGACTTCCATTGCTTCAACGCCCGCGCGCTGGAGGGTGGCCTAGAGCGCGATCTCGACGGCACGGTGACCCGTACGCTCATGGGGCGGGGCTATCCGGGGCCGGGCCTATTCTCCAAGATCTACGACCGCGATTTCCAGCCGCTGTTGGAAATCGTGCGCGACACTTGCGGCCGGCACGACAATTTCGCGCTCGCCTGCACCGCCAAGTATTACGAGGAATTGGGCTATCCCGGCCACGTCAATTGCTCGGACAATTTCTCCGCCGCCCTGGCGCCCCATGGCATCAAGCCGCGCCGGGGCTGGGCCGCCCTCAACCTTTTCTACAATACCGCCATCGACCACAACAACGTGCTCTATCTGGACGAGCCGTGGTCACGGCCCGGCGATTACGTGCTGATGCGCGCGCTCACCGATCTGGTCTGCGTCTCTTCCGCTTGCCCCGACGACATCGACGCCGCCAATGGCTGGAACCCGACCCCGGTGCATATCCGCGCCTATGGCGCGCATGAGATGTTCTCGCGCCAGATCGCCTTTCGCACCACCCCGGACGCGGAGCCGCAAATGACCAAGGAAACCGACTTCCATCCGCGCCTTTCGACGCTCACCCGCAACTACACCGAATATCGCGGCTATTGGCTGGCCAACCGCTTCAACAATCTGGGGCCGATCGCGGAATACTGGGCGTGCCGCGAGAAGGCGGTGCTGATCGACCTCTCGGCCCTACGCAAGTTCGAAGTGACCGGGCCGGATGCCGAGACCCTGATGCAACGCGCGCTGACCCGCGACGTGCGCCGATTGTCCGAGGGCCAGGTCGTGTATTCGGCGATGTGCTACGAGCATGGCGGCATGCTCGATGACGGCACCCTGTTCCGGTTGGGCCCGAATAATTTCCGCTGGATCGGCGGCGACGAGTTTGGCGGGCAATGGCTGCGCGAGCTCGCCGCCAAGCACAACTTGCGCGCCTGGGTGCGTTCCTCGACCGATCAACTGCACAACCTCTCGGTGCAGGGACCCAAATCGCGCGAGATTCTGCGCCAGATCATCTGGACGCCGCCCGGCCAGACCAGCCTCGATGAATTGCAATGGTTCCGCTTCGCCGTGGGCAGGCTCGGGAACTTCGATGGCCCGGCGCTTGTGGTCTCGCGCACCGGCTATACCGGCGAGCTCGGCTACGAGATCTTCTGCCACCCCAAGGACGCGCTCACGGTGATCGACAAGCTCCTCGAGGCAGGCCAACCCCACGGCCTCGTCCCCTGCGGGCTCGAGGCCCTGGACATGCTCCGGATCGAGGCCGGGCTCATCTTCTTCGGCCACGAATTCACCGACCAGATCGATCCCTTCGAGGCGGGGATCGGGTTTGCGGTCGCCCTCAAGACCAAGAACGAGGATTTCGTCGGGCGCGACGCGCTCATCCGGCGCAAGGACCATCCCCGGCAGGTGCTGGTCGGCCTCGACCTCGACGACAACGAAACGGCCGCGCATGGCGATGGGATTTTCGTGGGCCGTGCCCAGGTGGGCGTGGTGACCAGCGGCACCCGCTCGCCCATCCTCAAGAAATCGATCGCGCTCGCCCGCATCGATGTCGCGCATGGCGCGATGGGAACCGCGCTCGAAGTGGGCAAGCTCGACGGCCACATGAAGCGGATCCCGGCGAAAATCGTCCGCTTCCCGCATTACAATCCGGAAAAGACGCGGGTGAGGGCGTAGCGCGGGGGTCAGAGGTCAAGTATCAGGTATCAGGTATCAGGTATCAGGTATCATCTGGTCCCTGTTCCCTGATCACCGAGCGGCTTCGGCCATCAACTTCTCGGCCAGCGCCTTTTTCTGCGTTGCCGACATCTTCTTCACCTCGTTGTCGATGGCGCGTTCGTTGATCGACTGGTTCCAGTAATCGAGCGATTCGATACCCAGAAGCGCGAATTTGCCGACGAATTGGCGCAGCACCTCGTTGGTGGGGCCCATCACCCAGCCGGCCTTGCCGTCGCGCAAATAGCGTTCGATCCCCAGTTCCGGCTTGTAGCCGGTGCCACCGCAGGCGTGCAGCATCTTGTCGGAGACATGGGCAACGTTCTTGGCCGCGGCGAACTTCACCTGCCACAGCCAATGCAGGTATTGCGCGCGCGGCAGCGCGTTCGGATCGGTGTGGATCGACCAGTCGCAATTATTGGTGGCCGCGTCCATCGCCTGGGCCAGCGAGAACACCATCAGCCGGCTGGTGTTGGTGTCGATGATCGCCTCGCCGACATAATCCTGGATGGTCGGGTAGTCGCAGACCCGAAGGCCCACATCGACGTGCTTTTTCTTGGTGGTATGGGCCTTGGCGATGTCGATCATGCCCATGGCGATGCCGTTCCAGCACGAGGACGAGCACATCAGGAAGAAGGGATCGACGCATTCGTCGTTGGATTTCGCCCCGTCGCCCACGGCCCCGACCAGGCGTTCGCCCGGCAGCGTCTTCTTGTTGACCAGCAGCGGCCCGGATTGGTTGCCGCGCAGGCCGAGCCCGTTCCAGCTCGCAGGGTCCGCTTCCACCTCGTTCCCCATGACGAGGAAGCAGGACAGGTTGGAATAATCGCCGTTGAAATCCGGGCTCGTGGTCTGGACGATGTACCAATCCGCGAACCCGCCCGAGGTGGTCCAGGAGGCTTTCTTGGTCACCTCCCAGCCCTCGCCCACCCGCTTGGCGCTGGAGGAAACCGGATACCAGAAATGGCTGCCGGTCTCGGGATCGGAATAGGAGAGCGTGCCGACCAGGCAATCCTTGTCGATGCGCCGGAAAATGTCCTGGATCGCCTTGTTCTGGTGATGGCGGAAGGCCGCCGCCGCGACCGCGCCCAGATGCATGGTGTAGCACATCGCGGTCGAGGCGCAGCCGTAGCGCGCGATGGTCTCGACCGCCATGGTGGCGCAGACATGGTTCTGGCCCATGCCGCCGAGCGACTTGGGAACGGTCAGGCCCAGCAATCCGTTCTTGGCCATGAGCTCGAAATTCTTGCGCGGATAAAGGAGGCCCTTGTCGCTTTCGACGGCATTGGTCCGCATCTCCGTCTGGCACAGATCGATGATCATGCGCTGCAGCTTTTTTTGGTCCTCGCTCAGCAGCCATTGCGGGTCGAATTCGTTGCCCAGGCCCCAGAACGGTTCCTTGCCCCACATCTTTTGATCGCTCATCTTAGACTTCCTCCCTGATTGGCATGGCGGCGAATGCCCGATTGAATTGCGTCCGCCCGGTCTTGCCCCGAATACACGAGATTTCATACTTGACCAAAACCCTGCCCTTTTCCAATCCATTTCTTTTAATGGCGAACCAATTTGATACCATTTGGCCCCTACTACCAGACCAATTCTTTCAGGCGCTGATCGGCGACGCTTTGAGAACGGTTCCCCGGGGCCAGGGTTCTCCTTTTGGATCGCCGCATGCCGCAATCACTCATCTTTGCCAGTGTGCGGAATTGCGCCGAGGCCGATGTCTCGCGCAACGTCGACATTTGCCGGGATCTCACGACCGAGGCCGCCGCCAACGGTGCCCGCCTCGTCTGCTTGCCGGAATACTTCTCCGGCGTGATCCTGGAAGGGGGCCGATTCCACCCCATCGCCTTTCCGGAAGGCCGCCGCCCAGACCTCCAGGCGTTCACCGATCTGGCGCGCGACAAGCGGCTG
This sequence comes from uncultured Rhodospirillaceae bacterium, assembly GCA_964542425.1. Lineage (GTDB taxonomy): Bacteria > Pseudomonadota > Alphaproteobacteria > Dongiales > Dongiaceae > Dongia_A. The sequence goes on from CAZIUB010000031.1 coordinate 5,587, forward strand.
TGGCTGTTGCTGGGCTTCTTGGGCGTGATCGCGCAGGACGGCAGGAAATTCAACCGCGCCTATGTGTTCTCGCCCGATGGTGCCATCGCCGCGCGTTACGACAAGCTGCATCTCTTCGACGTCGATCTCGACTCCGTTACTTCGGTCCGGGAATCTGCGACCATCGCGCCGGGAAAGAGCGCGGTAGTGGCGCGCACGCTCTTGATCTCGATCGGGCTCTCGATCTGCTACGATCCGCGCTTCGCCGGGCTCTACCGGGCGCCCGCCCAAGGCTGGGCGGAATTGCTGGCGGTGCCCTGCGCCTTCACCAGGCCGACCGGCGTGGCGCATTGGCACGTGCTCAATCGTGCTAGTGCCAACTTTCGAATAGGCCTGATACATGAAGCGCTCCGATGCTTCCACGAAAGTCGGGCCGCATGTTACTAAACGATAGTACCCGCCAGCGTGGAATGGTGGGGCAACTGGGTCGAACCGACTTTCGGCGACGGCGGGTACTAGGGCGATCGAGACCGGCAGTTGTGTGGCGGCACTCTGCCAGTTCGGCACGCTTCCCAGCGGGGGCGAATGCTACGGCCATTCGCTGATCGTCGATCCCTGGGGAAGGGTGCTGGCCGATGGTGGCGAGGAGGCGGGCGTGGTCACCGCCGAGATCGATCCGGGCGAGGTCGCTCTCGCCCGCCGCCGCATCCCGGCCTTCACTCATGATCGTGAGTTCGAGCTGCCTGGGGAAAGCCAACTAGGAGCGCTGTGATTTTTTGGCGGTGTTTGTTGGACGAGATCCAATTGCATTTGCGAGAGACCCCAAAAATAAAATCCAAGCGGACTCGGCCGGGCGAACCAACCGAGCGACGAAATGGGTTCGCTCTGCCTAGGCCTGCCCCACTTCTACGGCCCAGTGCCCACCGCTTGCACCTGATTCGTCACCAACAGAGGGGGCGCCGTCGAATTGACAAGCGGGCGCTTCGTGGGCCACCTTAATCGCGTGGAACTGGATCCTGGTCTCGAAGTCCAGGCGCGAAAATTCAACCGACGCGCGCGCGCACCTGCCAGGCGCGTCTGGCCAATCGAGAGGAGAAGGAAATGATGACGTTTGGGCGCCAAATCGCGGCAATGATTTTCTGCGCATCGATCGCATTTGGCTGGGCGCCGTGGGCGCCGCGTTCGAGCGCGAGCGCGGGCGAGAGCGGCAGCTTCTCGGCCATCATGGGGTTCAGCACCACCTACACCGCGATCAATTTCGCCGGGAGCAAGGTCACCGGCGGCTCGCTGCGCGGGCCATCGACCGTCACCAGGAGCAGCGGCCCCCCGTTCGTCGAGGGCGAAAGCAATGTCCGCGTCTGCATCGTGTACGCGAAGCAGACCAGCGAGGGGGTAAAACTTGAGGCGCCCTGCGTGGTGACCGACGAGGCGGGCGACGAACTCTATTTGCTGGCGACGCGGAGCGTGGGCGACGTCTCGGTCGGCGGCGGGGGCGCGGGCAAGCAGCAGATCGTGGGCGGCACCGGCAAGTATGCCGGCATGACGGGGAGCTGCGACTACACCGTCGCCTACCTTCCGGGGGATTTGGGCGTCACGCAAATGGCCTGCGAGTGGCAGAAGCTCTGACCCCGGCGGCGGTCGCCGGGTGGTCGGGCGAATTTCGGGATCGAGACACCAGCCTGGCCACCCCGGGCAGGGGAGGAGAGACGATCAGGCGCTGAAAAGCACCGGCACCCTGGTCGAGGTGGCGATCTTCTCTGTCGCCCGGCCAAACCCGAGCATGCTGGTGATGGCCCCGCCGAAGGCGCCCATGACCAGCAGGCTGGCATCCAGTGTGGCCACCTCGGCGAGCAGGGCGCGGGCCCAGCCGCGCGCCGAAAGGCTGGCATCGCCGTAGCTGCGCCATTCCGAGACCGCGATGCCATGCGCGCCCAGATAGCGCTCCAGTTCCGGGCCCTTTTCGCCGCCGGCACGGCTGAGCACCACGAACGAGCCGGCGATGCGGATCAGCGGCATAGCCGCGCGCAAGGCGCGGCCGGCCTGGGGCGTGCCGTTCCACGAAAGCACGACCTTGTCCATGGACCCGGTCGCCGGCTGGGGCGGCATCACGAGGACCGGGCTGCGGGCGCTCCAGAGCGCCTCGTTCAATGCAAAGGCGTCCGGGCCCTCGGTCGACGACAGGCGCTCCAGCAGAATGGCGTCGCTGCAGGGCGCCGCGAGTTCCAGGATTTCGGGCAGCATTCCCTCGACCTCCAGGAAGCGGGCGTCGGGCAGCCCCTTGACCTCCGCATCATAGGCCTCGCGCGCGCGCTTGAGCGCCTTCTCCGTGATCGGCGTCACATCCACCGTGGCCATGCCCATGTCGAGCGGGCCGATCACCATCCCAGGCGACATCTTGTTGTGATACACGGTGAGCTTCGCGCCCGCGCGCCGCGCGAAGGTCACGGCCGTGCGAAGCGAAACGGCATCGTTGTCCGAGCCGTCGATCACCAGGGAAATGCTTTTCATGAACCTTGCCCCGAACCCTTGCCCCAGGAGTGGCGAACCTAACATTTCGGCCGCGCATCGGGTAGCCGGAAACTTGGCGCCCGTCCGGCCCCGGCGCCCGGGGCGGGGCGGGGCGCCGCCATCCGGGGCCGATCGCAAGGAATCGACCAATCAAATCGCCGCGCTCCGGGCGTCGCCTTGCCAATGCCGTCGCCTTGCCGCAATCTCGGCCCAGAGAGCCGGTCATCCGGTGGATGTCGTAAGGGGAGAGATGCCATGACAGTGCCTGCCGCAATACCAACCGCCACCCGGCGCCCGCGCATCGGGCGCGCCGCCCTGGCGTTCCTCGCCCTCCTCATGGCGCCGCTGTCGGCCCGGGCCGAGGACGGCGTCATCGACAGTGGCGACACCGCATGGATGTTGGTGTCTACCGCGCTCGTCATCCTGATGACGGTACCTGGGCTGGTGTTGTTCTACGGCGGCTTGGTGCGCAAGAAGAATGTGCTCGCCACCTTCGTGCAGTGCTTTGCCACCTGCGCGCTCGCCTCGGTGGTCTGGATGATCGCCGGCTACAGCCTCTCGTTCCGCGAGGGCATCGGCTTCATCGGCGGCTTCGATCGCCTGTTCCTCGCCGGCCTGACCGTCGAGGCGACGGTGGGTACGATCCCGGAATCGGTCTTCATGATGTTCCAGATGGCCTTCGCCATCATCACGCCGGCGCTCATCACCGGCGCCTATGCCGACCGCATGAAGTTCTCGGCGATGCTGGTCTTCAACGCGCTGTGGATTCTCCTAGTCTACGCGCCGGTGTGCCACTGGGTGTGGGGCGGCGGCCTGCTGGCGGATGCCGGCGTGCTCGACTATGCCGGCGGCACAGTCGTCCACATCAACGCCGGCGTCGCCGGCCTCGTCGCCGCGCTGGTCATCGGCAAGCGCTTGCGCTACGGCAGCGAGAATTTCCCGCCGCACAGCCTGGTCCTTTCGATCGTCGGCGCGGGCCTGCTCTGGGTCGGCTGGTTCGGCTTCAACGCGGGCTCCGCGCTCGCCGCCGACGGCCGCGCCGGCATGGCGATGGCGGTGACGCAGATCGCCGCCGCCGCCGCCGCCCTGTCGTGGATGCTGGTGGAATGGCTGCTGCGCGGCAAGCCGAGCGGCCTCGGGCTCATCTCCGGTGCCGTCGGCGGCCTGGTGGCGATCACGCCGGCCGCCGGCTTCGTCAACCCGCTGGGCGGGCTCGCCATCGGCCTGCTGGCGGGTGCTGCCTGCTACTGGGGCGCCAATAACCTGAAGCGGCGCTTGAAGTACGACGATTCGCTCGACGCCTTCGGCATCCACGGCATCGGCGGCATCGTCGGCGCGCTGCTGACCGGCGTGTTCGCCAGCGAGGCAGTGGGCGGCACCGCCGGGCTGATCGAGGGCAATGGCGAGCAGGTGCTGCGGCAGCTCTGGGGCGTCGCCCTCACCATTGCCTACTGTGCGATCGCCACCTGGGTGGTGCTGAAGCTGATCGAGAAGACGATCGGCCTGCGCGTCGACGAGAAGGCCGAGACGATCGGCCTCGACATTTCGCTGCACGGCCAACGTGGCTACGAGATCTAGGGCGGGAGAGTGGGCATGAAATACGTCATCGCCATCGTCCAACCGCACAAGCTGGAGGAGGTCAGGGATGCCCTGATTGCCCTCGACATCACGGCGCTCACCGCCACCGAGGTGCGCCGCTTCGGCGGCAGCGAGGAGCACATGGAATTCTACCGTTCCGTCGACTATAAGGTCGGCTTCCTGCCCAAGATCAAGATCGAGTTCGCGGTGTCGGACGAGATCGTCGACCGCGCCATCGACGCTTTGCGCGAGGCGGCGACCACGGGCAGCATCGGCGATGGCCGGATCTACGTGCTCGAGCTCGCCAAGACGGTACAGATCAAGTCCGGCAGGATCGACGCCGATGTGCTGGCGCTGTAGCGGCGGGGGGTGCCGCCGCTGCTGGCCGAGCCCTGGCTTGGCCTGGTTTGGCCCGGAGATTTCGCCACGCGCAATATCCGTATCGCCAAGCTCTGGCGCGTGGAGACATTCATGGGCCGCGGCCGTCGCCTTCGCCCGCGATCTCGGCCGGTAGCGCCGGGCATCCGATGGATTTCACATTATCAAACTTGTCACGGAGGTGTTGAATCGCTAATTACTTGCGCAATTAGCCTTCATAGAGGGAATTCAGAGCCATGAAGACCGCAGCGGAGATCGTCGAGCGCATCGAGCGTGACGGCATCGATTTCGTGGACTTCCGGTTCACGGACACAAGAGGCAAGTGGCAGCACCTGTCGCAGCACCGCGACACGGTCACCGAGAATTTCCTCACCGAAGGGGTGCTGTTCGACGGCTCGTCGATCGCCGGTTGGAAGGACATCAACGAATCCGACATGCTGCTGGTGCCGCAGCTCGACACCTGCGTCGAGGATCCCTTCTCCGACAAACTGCTGGTCATCGTGTGCGACGTGCACGAGCCGGCCAGCCGCGAACGGTACAACCGCGATCCGCGCGGCGTGGCGCGACGCGCCGAGGAATACCTGGCTTCGACCGGCATCGGTGACATCGCCTATTTCGGTCCGGAGCCGGAGTTCTTCGTCTTCGACAGCGTGCGCTTCTCGGTGACGCCGAACGCCTCGTTCTATTATCTCGACTCCACCGAGGACCCTTACAATTCCGGCAAGGACTATCCCGACGGCAACCGCGGCCACCGGCCCGGGCCCAAGGGCGGCTACTTCCCGGTACCGCCGGTCGACCAGAACCAGGAGATGCGGAGCGACATGGTGCGGCGCATGCTCCGCATGGGCGTCGGCGTCGAGAAGCACCATCACGAGGTGGCGCCCAGCCAGCATGAGCTCGGCATCAAGTTCGACACCCTCGTGCGTTGCGCCGACAATGTGCAGAAGTACAAGTACGTAGTGCACAACGTCGCCGACGCTAGGGCCAAGACCGCGACCTTCATGCCCAAGCCCGTCATGGCCGACAACGGCTCGGGCATGCACTGCCACCAGTCGATCTGGAAGGGCGCCACGCCGGTCTTCGCCGGCAATGGCTACCAAGGGCTTTCCCAGGAGGCGCTCTGGTACATCGGCGGCATCATCAAGCATGGCCGCGCGCTCAACGTCTTCACCAACCCGACGACCAACAGCTACAAGCGCCTGGTCCCGGGCTACGAGGCCCCGGTTTTCCTCGCCTATGCTTCGCGCAACCGCTCGGCCTCGTGCCGCATCCCTTTCGCCGACGGCCCCAATGCCAAGCGCGTCGAGGTGCGCTTCCCCGATGCCGCGGCCAATCCCTACCTCGCCTTCGCGGCCATGCTGATGGCGGGCATCGACGGCATCCAGAATCGTATCGACCCGGGCAAGGCGCTGGAGCGCAACCTCTACGAAATGCCGGAAGAGGAAATCGTCGACCTGCCGACCGTCTGCCGCAGCCTGCGCGAGGCCGTGCGCGAGACCTCGACCCACCGCGAGTTCCTGCTCAAGGGCGGTGTATTCTCCGAGGACATGATCGACGCGTACTTGCATCTGAAACGCCAGGAGCTCCACCTCGCCGAGACGACGACAACCGCGCTGGAATACCAGATGTATTACAGCGTCTGAGTGACCGCCCCGACCCGGCACCGGTGCGATCGCGGATCGCAAGGCGGGAGCGCCATGACCCTCATAATCCCCCCGCCTCGAACAGCATGTCGATCACCCGCTGGTTGGCGCGCGAGGATTCGATGGGGAAGGCGAGCGTGGCTTTTCCCGCCACCGCCTCCGCGAAATTCTCCGCCTGCAGGCGATACTGGTTGTCGGATGGGAAGTAGAATTCCTCGACCCCCATCTGGCGGTCGCGGCGCATCGCAACCTTGGTCATCCCGAATTGGCCGGCGTTGAAGGGCGTCTCGACGCTGACCCAGCCATCCGATCCGTGGAAAGTCATGCCCTGGCGCCCGGATAATTGCGTCGCGCAGTAGAAATCAAGATCGAACCCCTCGAATTCCAGATGGCAGAGCGCATAGCGATCGATGCCGAATTGCGGGTCCAACTCGATCCTGGCCCTGGCCGAGATCGGCTCCTTGCCTGTAACAAGCCGGGTCGTCACCACCGGATAGACGCCGATGTCACGCAAGCCCCCACCACCCAGTTCCGGGTGGTTGCGCATGTTGTCGGGGTCCTTGAGCACATAGCTGAAGGCGCCCTGCACCACGCGGAGCGTGCCGATCTTGCCGCCTTGCACCAGATCGCGCACCAGGTGCCATTGCGGATGGTGGGCGACCATGAAGGCCTCGCCGACGACGAGCCCGGAACGGTCGCGAAGTGCCATCAATTCGTCCACCTCTTCCGCCCTCATGGCGATGGGTTTTTCGCACAGCACATGCTTGCCGGCGGCGATCGCGCGCTTGGTCCATTCCACATGCTGGGCGGTGACCAGCGGGATATAGACCGCATCCACATCGGGCGAAGCCAAGAGCGCCTGGTAATCGCCGAAAATCCGCGGAATGGCGAAATGCTCCGCCACCGCCTTGGCCCGGGAAGGATCGCGGGCGGCGATCGCCATGACCTTGCCGTTGCTGCTTAGTTGGATGCCCGGGATTACCTGCTCGCGCGCGATCTTGGCCGCGCCTAGGACGCCCCACCGCAGCATTTGCCTGTTCCTCTCGTTCATTGGCCAAGTTCCGGCTCAGGCGCCGCCCTGGTCGCCATCTAGCGTCAACAGCTTGCCGTAGAGGTCTGGCCGGCGGTCGCGGAATATGCCCCAGGACGCCCGCCGGGCGCGAATTTCCTCGAGATCGAAACCGGCGACGATGACCGCTTCTGCGCTTCCGGCCTCCGCGACCTTGGCGCCCCAAGGATCGGCGATGAAGGATCGGCCATGGAAATCGAGCGCGCAGCTCCGGCCCTGTTCGCGGCCGACGCGGTTCGCGGCCACCAATGGCACCATGTTTGCCCCGGCATGGCCTTGCATCACCCGCTGCCAATGATCGGCGCTTTGTATCGTGGAATCGTTGGGCTCGCTGCCGATCGCCGTCGGATAGAGCAGGATCTCCGCGCCTTGCAGCGCCAGCGCCCGCGCGCATTCGGGAAACCATTGATCCCAGCAGATGCCGATCCCGATCTTCCCGAATTTCGTGTCCCAGACCCGGAAACCGGTGTCGCCGGGATTAAAGTAGTACTTCTCCTGGTAACCAGGCCCATCCGGGATGTGCGACTTGCGATAGAGGCCGAGCTCGCCGCCGTCGGCATCGATGACCATGACCGAATTGTAATAGGCGTTGTTGGCGCGCTCGAAGAAGCTGACCGGCAGCACCAAATTCAATTCGGCGGCAAGGGCCGCCATGCGCCGGATGGTCGGATGGCCCTCGGCCGGGTGGGCCAGCGCGAACAGGGATGGCGCCTGATCCTTGCAGAAGTAGGGGGTCTCGAACAGTTCCTGGGTGAGGACGATGTCGGCGCCCTTGCCGGCGGCGTCGCGGATCAGACGCTCGGCCGTCGCGACGTTTTCCGCCGGTTCCTGCTTGGCGGCGAATTGCGTCGCCGCGACCCAAACCCTCGACATGCCATCAACCCCTTCCGCACAGTACCCGCCGTCGCCGATGGCCGATTCGAGCCAATTGACCCCACCAGAGTACGCCGGCGGGTACTATCATATGGCAACATGTGCCAACTTTCGTGGCTGCATCGGAGGGTTGCATGTATCACGCATATTCGAAAGTTGGCACTGGCGCGAATTCACGGCACCATACCCCGGAAATCTTTTCCCGCCCAAGCGCAATCCCAAGGTCCAACACCCATGTTCTACGAACCCAGGCTAGACAATCATGGCATGCAAGTGAGCCCGTTCAAGGCGCTGGTGGTGCCGCGCCCGATCGCCTGGATCTCGAGCCAAAGCCGCGATGGCGTGGTCAATCTGGCGCCGTTCAGCTTTTTCAACGCCATGTCCGAGTATCCGCCGGTCCTGTGCTTCGGGCCTGGCGGGCGCAAGCCCGACCGGGCGATCAAGGACACGCGCGCCAATATCGAGGAAACCGGCGAATTCGTGGTCAATCTCGCCACCTGGGATTTGCGCGAGGCGATGAACCAGAGCTCGGCGCAATTCCCGGCCGGAACGGGCGAAATGACCCAAATCGGAATCGAGGCGGCGCCCTCGCGCCTGGTCAAGCCGCCGCGCGTGGCCTCGTCCCCGGTCAGCTTCGAATGCCGCTGGTTCAAGACCGTCGAATTGCCGCATCTCGATCCCCAAAGTGCCAACGTCGCCATGTTCGGCGAGGTCATCGGCATCCATATCGCCGACGACATGATCCAGGACGGCCGCGTCGATTCGCTGCGCCATCGCCCGATCGCGCGCATGGGCTATTCGGAATACACCAGCGTCGATTCCAAGTTCTCGATGCGCCGGCCCTAGGCCGCCACTTCGGCGGAGGACCGACCGACGACGCGGGCGTAGGTGTCCTCGTCGGTCGCACCCTCGCTGCCGATTGCCAGGACGATGGAGCCCTCGTCAAGCCCGATCCTCGCCCGCGCGACCTCATCCCGGCTGACCGCCAGCAAACCGGCGACGGAGGCCGATCCCGATTCGCCGGCGACGATCGCGGGATCGCGCGGCCCGCCCGCTGCCAATCGGCGCATGGCCAAGGGTCCCCAGGCATCGTCGAGCGCCACCACATGATCGATCGCTCGCCGCAGGATCGGCCAGGCGAGGGCCGATACCTCGCCCGCCGCGAGGCACGCCATGAAGGTCTCGATATCGCCCTCGATCGCGATTGGTTTGCCTGCTGCGATGCTGCGATAGACGCAATCGGCCTTGATCGGTTCGATGGCGATCAGGCGCGGGCGGCCTTGGCCCTGGCGTTCCCACAAATAGCCCGCGATCGCGGCGGCGAGGCCACCCACCCCCGCCTGCACGAGGACGTGGCTCGGCCGGACGCCCGTCGGCATCTGGGCCAAGGCTTCGTCGATCAGGACCTGATAGCCCTGCATCACCAGGCAGGGGATGGGGTCGACTTGGCTTGCAAGGGCGGTGTCCTGGATCACTTGCCAGCCCTCCTTGCGTGCGCTGGCGATACAAGCCCTGACCGAATCGTCGTAATTGCCGGGGACGCGCCTGATCTCGGCGCCATAGCGCGCGATTTCGCGCGCGCGCGCGCCGCTCACATGGGCATGCAGGAAAATGACGCAGTGGCATCCGAACAGCCGCGCGCCCCAGGCGACCGAGCGGCCGTGATTGCCGTCGGTCGCCGCCGTCACCACCACGGTTTCGGTCAGGCCTCGATACCTGGCCCCGCCGAGGGTGGGCGCGTCGGCATCGGAGATTCCATGCGCATTCCGCAAATGGTCCTGCAATACGCGCAAGACCGCATAGGCCCCGCCCAGCGCCTTGAAGCTCTTGAGGCCGAAGCGAAGGCCCTCGTCCTTGTAGAAAACCCTCGCCACGCGCGTTTCCTGGGCGAGGTCCACGAGGTTGCGCAAGGGCGTGGGTTCATAATCCGGCCAGGAACGGATTTCGCGTGAAGCCCGCGCGAAGGCAGCCTGGTTGAGGATCGCCTGCTCGGGCCCGCCATAGGGTGCCCCGGGATCGGCCGCCGGATTGTCGATCAGGCGAAACTCGGGATTGTTCATCGTTGTGTTCCTTGGCTTGGCTTAGGGCTGGCGATGGCGCGGACCCGCTTCCCCCGCTATGATCGAGGGTGGAAGCGAGGACAACAATGTTCGTCAGCATCTTCGATTTGTTCAAGATCGGGATCGGCCCGTCAAGTTCGCATACCATGGGCCCGATGACCGCCGGCAACCGGTTCCTGGAAGCGCTCCGGCGATCGGGAAGGCGGGACATCGCCCGTGTCCAGGTTCGGCTCTATGGCTCGCTCGCCCTGACCGGCAAGGGTCACGGCACCGACAAGGCGGTCATCCTCGGCCTTCTCGATCAACGGCCGGACGAGATCGACCCCGATACGATGGAGAGTTTGGTGGCGGGCCAAAGGGCCTCGCGCCGGCTGGCCCCCGCCGGCTTGCCCGAGTTCGCCTTCGATCCCGCGACCGACCTCGTCTTCGAGTTCGGGTGCGTGCTCCCCGGCCATTCCAACGGCATGGAGGCGGCGGCCTATGATTCCACCGGCGCCACGATCCTCGCCAAGACCTATTACTCGATCGGCGGCGGCTTCGTGATCGAGGAAGGGGCGGTGGCGCCCGAGGCCGAGGCGCACGGTTCCACCATCCCCTATCCCTTCGAAAGTGCCGCACGGATGCTGGAAATGGGCATCGCGTCGGGCCTAAGCATCGCCCAGATGAAACACGCGAACGAGAGCGTCTATCGCGTGCCGGACGAAGTCGATCGCGGCATCGATCGCATCTGGGAGAACATGAACAAGTGCATCGAGCGGGGCCTCCGCCAGGAAGGCACGCTGCCTGGCGGCCTCAATGTCAAGCGCCGGGCCAAAGCTATCCTGGAAAAACTCAAGGCCGAACGCATGGCCAATCAGCGCTACGATCATCAGGTGATGGATTGGATCAGCGTCTATGCGCTGGCCGTGAACGAGGAGAACGCTGCCGGCGGGCGCGTCGTGACCGCGCCCACTAATGGTGCCGCCGGCGTGATACCGGCGGTCATCCGCTACTATCTCGATCATTGCCAGGGGGCGGGGCAGGCCGGCATGCGCGACTTCCTCTTGACGGCAGCGGCGATCGGCAGCGTCATCAAGCACAATGCCTCGATCTCGGGCGCCGAGGTCGGATGCCAAGGGGAGGTCGGCTCGGCCTCGGCGATGGCGGCAGCGGGGCTTGCGGCCGCGCTTGGGGCCAGCAACGCCCAGATCGAGAACGCGGCCGAAATTGCGCTCGAGCATCATCTTGGCATGACCTGCGATCCGGTGGGGGGCCTGGTGCAGGTGCCCTGTATCGAGCGCAATGCCTTCGGCGCCGCCAAGGCGGTACTCGCTGCCTCGCTCGCGCTTCGCGGCGACGGCAGCCATATCGTGCCCCTGGACAGCGCCATCGAGACCATGCGCCAGACCGGCTTCGACATGAGCGCCAAGTACAAGGAGACCAGCCAAGGCGGCTTGGCGGTGAACGTGGTCGCATGCTGAACCGGGCGTTCTTATTGGCACTATGAACGATTCGACGAAGCACACGAATCCATCCCAACCCGAGGCCGCGGCGGCGCGAAGCGGGGCCATGCTGGGGGCGATCGCCAGCGACGACGCAATCTTTGCGGCGCGCCAAGAGGGCGCCACCGATTTGATCGGGGATTTCGTCGACCTCGGTCGGCATCCTTTGCGCGGCCTCGGGCCGCCGATTCGGCTCTGGGGCATCACCGCCGTGGCCCTCAAGGACGAAATGCCGCGTGGGGAACAGGTTCGAAAGACTTGATCGGGATTGGCAGGCGCATCAGATTGCAGGGCTCGCCTTGACCGCCAATTTCCAAGGGAACGCCCCGCCATGAACCCGGAAGTAACCGCCTTTTTCGACGAGGCGACATTCACGATCTCATATGTGGTGCGCGATCCGGGCGGCAATTCGGCGGCGATCATCGATCCGGTGCTGGATTTCGATCCGAAATCGGGCCGCACCGACCCCGCCCCGGCCGATCGCATCATCGCCTTCGTGCGCGAGCGCGGTCTCGCCGTTTCCTGGATCCTGGAGACCCATGTCCACGCCGATCATTTGACCGCGGCGCCCTATCTGCAACGGAAACTGGGTGGGCGCATGGGGATCGGGCGCGAGGTCTCAATCGTGCAACGGACTTTCGCGCGCATCTATAACGTCGAGGCGGGCTTTGCCACCGACGGTTCGCAATTCAACCACTTGTTCGACGATGGAGAAGCATTCGAAATAGGGTCGCTCAAGGGCCAGGTGCTGCACACGCCGGGCCACACACCGGCCTGCATCAGCTACGCCTTCGGCGATTCGATCTTCGTCGGCGACACCCTGTTCATGCCCGATTACGGCACCGCGCGCTGCGATTTTCCGGGCGGCGACGCCGCCCGTCTCTATCGATCCATTCGCCGGCTATTGTCCTTTCCGGCCACGACGCGCCTCTTCCTGTGCCACGATTACCTGGCGCCCGGGCGCGATCACTACGCATGGGAAACCAGCGTTTCCGCCCAGCGGGCGGGGAACGTGCACATCAAGGAGGGTGTGAGCGAGGCCGAATTCGTCGCCATGCGCCAAGCCCGCGATAAGACCCTGCAGATGCCGGTCCTGCTCATCCCCTCGGTCCAGGTCAACATGCGCGCCGGCCATTTGCCGCCACCGGAGGAGAATGGCGTGAGCTACCTCAAGGTTCCGGTCGATCTGTTGTAGGGCGCTATCGTCGACGGCCACATGGGAGTCGCGGCCAGCGATGTAAACGCTGCCCGGGGCGTCGAGATTCCGCGCTTCCAATATGGAATCGGTGTGGTTATTCTATTCATGAACATTGAGGGCCCGATGACCTTCATGGCAAGCATTGGCGACACTATTCTCGGGCGCCAACGTGCGATCGTGTTGTTCGGCCTGACAGCCATCGTCGGCTTGGCCGCGATTTACACGATCCTCGGCCCTGGGATGGAATCATCCGCGCTCGCCATGACCACCATGTCCGGCGACATGCTGATGGCGCCCGCCCTATGGACGCAAATCCATGCGCTGCTGGTCTTCCTCATGTGGTGGATCATGATGGTGGCGATGATGGTTCCGGCGGCCGTGCCCATGATTCTGTTGCACGGGGCGCTGGAACGACGCGGCACTCCCGCCGGTGCCCTTGCCGCGAGTGCGCTGTTTATTAGCGGATATCTGTTGGTATGGGGCGCATTCAGCGCGGGGGCCACCCTCTTGCAATGGGCGCTGCAATCGGCGGGGGCGCTTTCGCCGATGATGCAGATTGGCAACCAGGCGCTGGGCGGGCTCGTTCTGATCGCCGCCGGGCTCTATCAATTCACGCCGTTGAAACGGGCCTGTCTTGCTCGCTGCCAGAATCCGGTTCGTTTCCTGGTGGCGCATCGGCGCCCAGGTCCGGGCGGCGCGTTGCGCCTGGGGATCAGGCACGGGGCGTTCTGCGTCGGTTGCTGTGTGTTCCTGATGGCGCTGCTGTTCATTGGCGGGATCATGAATCTGTATTGGATCGGCGGGCTGTCGATCTATGTGCTGCTGGAGCGATTCTTGGCAAGCCGGCGTTGGCTGCGGCAGTCGGCCGGCTTCGCGCTTGCGATCTCGGGCGTGGCGCTGATGGTGACAACGATTCAGGCCTGAAAAAACAACACGATCGAGAAAAGGAGGCGGTGATGGCGAAGGTCAAATGGTATGTCGAGGGTATCGAGTATGGCAATTGCAATTGCGATTATGGCTGTCCGTGCCAGTTCGAATCGCTGCCCAACAACGGCGATTGCAAGGGCTTCGAGGTTCTGCGCATCGACAAGGGCCATTTCGGCGAGGTGTCGCTCGCCGGCCTCAAGCTCGCGCTGGTCTATGCCTGGCCGGGGCCGGTCTTCAAAGGCAATGGCGCCATGCAGGCCATCATCGACGAGCGCGCGAACGAGGCCCAACGCAAGGCGCTCATCACCATCGTCCATGGCGGAGAGACCAACGAAGCGGCAACCCATTGGTGGGTCTATCACGCGATGTCCTCGAAGGTGCACGAGCCCCTGTTCAAGTCGATCGAATACGAAGTCGATCTGCCGGCCCGCACCGCCAAGGTCCGAATTCCCGGCATCCTGGAATCCACCGGCCGGCCGATCATCAGCCCGGCGACCGGCCAGCCACACCGGGTGCGGATCGACATCCCCTCGGGCATCGAGTTCGAGCAGGCGGAGATCGCAAGCGCCAGCACCAAGGCAACCGGCGCCATCACCTTCGAACTCAAGGACAGCTACGGGCAGTTCAACATACTGCGCCACTCGGGCGATGGCGTGAGGCACTGAAACGAAGGTCGCGCCGAGGCGCGCCAATCGCCGCGCCTCAAATCGGCAATCGATCCAGGAGCCCGTACCACCACACCGAGGGCGCAAGAAACCAGGGATCGCCGGAATAGAACGGCCTGGTCTGGAAGGGGATGTTGTCGAGCGCGGTTCTCCCCTCCGGCTTGTCCAAAACTTGCTGGCCCACCCGCATGCCGAAATAGGTGGCGAGCGAAACGCCAGAGCCGCAATAGCCCATCGCAAAATGCACGCCGTCCTGGCATCCGACATGGGGGAGCGTGTCGAAGGTATAGGCGACGAAGCCGATCCAGGAATGGCTGATCCGCGCCGATTTTAGGCCCGGGAACAATCGGGTCATGCAGGCGTGCAATCTGGGCGCGCTAATGAGCGAATCGGTTTCGCTATAGGCCACACGCCCGCCGAACAGCATGCACCGGCCATTGGGCGACAGCCGGTAGTAGAAGACGACGCGCCTGGTATCGGTCACCATGCGATCGTTGGGGATGAGGGCGCGCATCTCCTCCGCCGGCCTCGGCTCGGTCGCGATGATGTAGGAGCCGATCGGGATCACCCGCCTGCGCTGCCAGGGCGCGAAGGAGCCGGTATAGCCGTTGGTTGCCACGATTACGTTCCGGGCCTTCACCATTCCCTTGGTGGTCGTGACCGCGAATTCATTGCCCTCGCGTTCGATCGAATTGGCCGCGCAATGATCGGCCAGAATGATTCCGGCGGATTTCGCCAAGCGCAGCAATTCCAGGTGATACTTGGCCGGGTCGAGGCCGCCGGGGAGCGAATAGATGGCACCGCCATGATAGAGGTCGCTGCCGATTTCGCGATGCTGCTCGGCCCGCGGAACCATCCCATGGGGCACTTCCAATCCCTTGGGCTGGTGCGCGAGCGCCTTTGCCAGCGCCTGGTATTGGCGCGGATTGTGCGCGGCGTGGAAACGCCCGCTTCGCCGCCAATCGCAATCGAGCTTCTCGCGCGAGATGAGGTCGTCGATGAATTCGAGCGCGTTCAGCCCCTCCTTGCGGATGGCAAAGGCGGTCGCCTCGTTGGTTCGGCCCGAAAGTTCGGTCAGGCTCGGCTTGATGCTGGTCGAAACCTGCCCGCCGTTGCGGCTGGAACAGCCCCAACCCAAGGCCTCCGCATCGATCACCAGCGTCGATCGCCCGCCAAGCGCCGTCTCGCGCGCGGCCATCAGCCCGGTATAGCCCGACCCGATCACCAGCACGTCGATCTTGTTGGGAAGCTTCGTATCCGCTGGCTTTGGGCGTGGGGCGCCGTCCCACCAATAGGGCGCTGCCTTGAAATCCGGGGTGAAAAGCGTGTTGCTCATGAATGTTCCTTGCCAATGCGATCGATCGCCCGCCCGCCGATATCGCGGCGGCAGAATCCGCCCGGCCAATCGATCAGATCCACCGCGCGATAGGTCCTAACCTTAGCCTCGGCCACGTCGCGGCCAAGAGCGCTCACCGCCAGCACGCGCCCGCCGCTGGCGACAAGCGCGCCCTTGTCGTCACGCCTGGTGGCGGCATGGAAGATGGTCACACCCGGAACCGCCGACGCTGCCTCGAGATTGCCGATCAAGCCGCCCGGCCCGACTTTGCCCGGATAGCCCTTGGTCGCCATGATGACGCTGAGCGCGGCCGCATCATGCCAGCGCAGATCGAAATCCTTGAGCGATCCGTCGGAGGCCGCCAACAGGGCCGGCAACAGATCGGATTTGAGGCGCAGGCACAGGACTTCGCATTCTGGATCGCCGAAACGGGCGTTGAACTCGATCAGTTTGGGGCCGGCCCTCGTCACCATCACGCCGGCGAAAAGCACGCCTACGAAAGGCCGCCCTTCCGCCTTCAGCGCGATCACCGCCGGGCGGATGATCCGCTCCAGGATCGCGGCCTCGATCTTTGGAGTTGCCACTGGCGCCGGGGAATAGGCGCCCATGCCCCCGGTATTGGGGCCGGTATCGCCATCGCCGACGCGCTTGTGGTCCTGGGCGCTGCCGAAGGGGAGCACATGCTCCCCGTCACTCAACGCGAAAAAGGATAGTTCCTCGCCGTCGAGGAATTCCTCGATCACGATGCTCGCACCCGCCTGGCCGAACGCGGCCCCGACCAGCATGGCATCGATCGCATCGTCGGCCTTCGCGTGGGTCTCGCAGATGATGACGCCCTTGCCGGCGGCAAGCCCATCGGCCTTGACCACGATCGGTAGCGACATGGCGGCGGCGAACGCCTTTGCTGGCTGGGCCTCGGTGAAGCGCGCGAAAGCCGCTGTCGGAATGCCGCATCGCGCCGCCAGATTCTTCATGAAGCCCTTGGAGCCCTCGATCTCGGCTGCCCGCGCGCTTGGACCGAACACCATCAACCCGGCCGAGCGAAACTTGTCGGCGATCCCCAGGACCAGCGGCGCTTCGGGACCCACCACGGTCAAATCTATCCCGCGCTCGCGTGCAAAAGATAGGAGCCCGTCCAGATCGAGCGCCTCGATGGCGACGCATTCCGCGACTTGCGAGATGCCGGCATTCCCGGGCGCGCAATAGAGTTGGTCGCACAGCGGCGAATCCGCGATCTTCCAGCACAGGGCATGCTCGCGGCCGCCCGACCCCACCACCAGAATCCGCATGATTCCCCGACCAAATCGCCCTGTTGCCCAGTGCCAACTTTCGGAAAAGCGTGATACATGAAATGTTTCGACGTTTCCAAGAAAGTCGGCACATGTTACCAAATCGATAGTACCCGCCGGCATGCACTGGCCGGGTCAGTTTGCTGAATCGGCCATCGGCGACGGCGGGTACTAGCCGCTCGCATAACATAGAATGCGCCACCATGACAGAATCCAATCCCAGCGAGCAACCGGCGCCGCCGGCGCACAATCTCGTCGAATTCTCCGTGAGCGAGCTCTCGGCGGCGATCAAGCGGACGCTCGAATCCGGCTTCGAGCGGGTGCGGGTGCGGGGCGAGATTTCCGGCTTCAAGCGCGCCGCCTCCGGCCACCTCTACATGCAATTGAAGGACGAGAACGCCGCCCTGAAGGCGGTGTGCTGGAAGGGCCTGGCCGGGCGCTTGGGGCTCAAGCCCGAGGACGGCATGGAGGTGGTAGCCACGGGGCGCGTGACCTCTTACGCGGAGCGTTCGGAATACCAATTGGTGATCGAGCGCCTGGAATTGGCCGGTGCCGGCGCCCTCCTCAAGATGCTGGAGGATCGCAAAAAACGGCTCGCCGCCGAGGGCCTGTTCGACGCCTCGCGCAAGCGCAAGCTGCCGCGGCTCCCCGAGATCATCGGCATCGTCACCTCGCCCACGGGTGCCGTCATCAGGGACATCCTGCATCGCTTGGCCGACCGCTTCCCGCGCCATGTCCTGCTGTGGCCGGTCCTGGTCCAGGGCGAGGGCGCGGCCGATCAGGTCGCGGCCGCGATAAGGGGCTTCAACGCGCTGCCCGAGGGTGGCGCGGTGCCGCGGCCCGATCTCATCATCGTGGCCAGAGGCGGTGGCTCGCTCGAGGACCTGATGGCCTTCAACGAGGAAATCGTGGTCCGCGCGGCCTCCGAGAGCCGCATTCCCCTGATCGCCGCGATCGGGCACGAGACCGACACCACGCTCATCGATTTCGCCGCCGATCTGCGCGCGCCCACGCCAAGTGCCGCAGCCGAGATGGCGGTGCCGGTGCGCGCCGATCTGATCGCCGAGCTCGGGCAATTGGGGAGCCGCCTGGGCCGCGCCGCCTCGCGGTTCGTGACCGAGCGGCGCCTCGCGATCGAGGGCCTGGCACGAGGTCTGCCGGACCCCGAGCGCCTGCTCCAGGAACGCGCGCAATCCCTGGACCTTTGGATCGAGCGCTGGACCAATGCGGGCACCGGTTTTTTCCGCAAATCAAGGGACGCGATCGCGAGCCTGGCCGCGCGGCTGCGCACGCCGCGCGAGGTGCTGGCGCTGAAATCCGGCACGCTGGCGCAAGCGTGGGAAAGGCTGGTCGCCGCCATGCGTCTGGCGCTTTCCGCCAAGACAAGGCGCCTGGATCTGGGTGCCGCCGCCCTGAAGCCCCGGTTGATCGCCGATCTTCTCGACCGCCGGCGGGTGGGGCTCAATAACCTGATCGGGCTCCTCGATTCCTATTCCCACGAGCAGGTGCTGAAGCGCGGCTTTGCCCTGGTCCGAGGCGCGATGGATGAGCCGCTCACGAGTGCCGCCGCGATCTCGCCCGGCCAGGTGCTCACCGTGCAATTCCACGACGGGCGCGTGGCCGCGCGCGCCCTGGACAAGAAGACGTGACGGGGTTTCGCTCGATCCTGGCGCTCGTCCTGGCGCTGTGGCCGGGCGGGGCTCTCGCCTTGGAACTCTCGGGCCAATTCATCGAGGGCGGGCTTGCCTTCGGCAGGGCCGAGCCCGGCACGCGTATTTTCCTCGGCACACGTTCGATCCGCGTCGCGCCCGACGGCGCCTTCGTCATCGGCTTCGGCCGGGGCGAACCCGACCAGGTCGAACTGACGGTGATCGGCGCCGACGATCGCGTGGAGCATCGCTGGCTCGCGATAGAATCCAGGGCCTATGACGTGCAGCGCATCGACCAGCTGGACCAGGCCAAGGTCACACCCAGCGAGGTAGACCAGGCGCGGATCGCGGCCGATCAGGAATTGATCAACCAGGCGCGGGCGCCGAACACGGACGCGCGCGATCTCTACCAGCCCTTCATCTGGCCGGCGCATGGACCGATCAGCGGCGTCTATGGGTCGCAGCGCATCTTGAATGGCGAGCCCCGCCAGCCGCATTACGGCGTCGATGTGGCGGCGCCGGAAGGCGATCCCGTGATCGCACCGGCGGGAGGCATCGTGCGCCTGGCCGAACCCGATCTTTTTCTGACCGGCGGCACAATCATTCTGGATCACGGGTTTGGAATCAACTCGACCTTCCTTCACATGCGGAAATTGCTGGTCAAAGTCGGCGATCGACTGGAGCAGGGCGATGCGATCGGCGAAATTGGGCAGACGGGCCGCGCCACTGGCCCGCATCTCCATTGGGGCTTGAATTGGGGCGAGGTGCGCCTCGACCCCGCCCTCCTGGTGCCCCCGATGGAATACCTGGTGCCCCCGGTGGAATAGGCGGGGTCGGCGGCCTCAATCGCGTGCGGTGGTGGGATCGATCATCCGCCTCACCTCGTGGATGCGGCTCGCCGGAAATCCGGACAGTTGCGCGTGTTCGTGGATCGCTGCCTCGTCCTCGGCCAGGTAGATGCAGAAGGTGCGGTCGGCGGTGACGAAGGATTCCACCCATTGCACGCGCGGGCGCAACTTGGACAGCGCCTCGTTCGAAGTCGCGGCCGCGCCCTTCAATTGCTGCTGGTTGAGCCCGCCCACGCCCGGCAGGTCGCGCTCGATGACGTATTTCTTCATCCTATCCTCCCGTTTTTTCGCCACGGCAATGGCAAGAAAGGCGAAAAATTCTGCGCCCCATCGACGGAATAATCAAGGCGCTCGTCTTGACCCGTCCGTGACCAGCGCATCGAGACGGGCCCCTGGCTTGAAGCGCTTCAAATGCTCCGGCAAGGGAACGCTGGGCCCAAGCCTCGGATCGGGCTCGATCGCGCCCATGACTTGGGCGATGGGGGCGACTCCTGCCCAGATCGGCAACGCGTAATCTTCCTCGTCATCGACCGGGGGCTTGGCCCGAATTTTGGCCGAGGCCTCCTCGATCACCATGGAGATGACCAGGCTCGCCTTCAATTCATGTTTGTTCATCGGGCGCAGGGTTTCGTTGCGGCCGGGCAGCACGCGCTCCAGGAAAAAGTCCATTTCGGCTGTCTTCTCGCCGGAATCGTTGATGGCGCGGCTTTGCCCAAAGGCCATCACCGCGCGGTAATTGATCGAATGATGGAAGCCCGATCGCGCCAGCACCAACCCATCCAGATGCGTGACGGTGGCGCAGACTGGAATGCCCTTGGCCTGTTCCATCAGCATCCGGCTCTTCGCCGAGCCGTGCCAATAGAGCGTGCGGCCCCGGCGCCAATAGGCGGTCGGCGTCACGAAAGGCTGGCCGTCGATGACATAGCCCAGATGCGCGATCAGGCCGGAATCGAGCACTTCGAAGATCGTCTTCTCGTCATAGGCGCCGCGTTCGTGCAGGCGCTTGACGCGGGAGCGTTTGGTGGGCTTGAAACTGTCCATGGCGGCGGGGCCTCAGCTGTCGGTCGCTTGCAAATGATCCGCCACTGAAGCCGATTTTGGCGGCGGGCGAAAGGGCGAAGATATCCGGTGCCCGCCGTCGCGGAGGGGTGATTCGAGCCATTTGACCGCGCACGTGCACGCCGGCGGGTACGATCGTAGAGGCGATGTGCGGCCCGACTTTCGTGGAACCATGGCTGCCGTTCATACATCGCCCTGCCTCGAAAGTTGGCGCCAGGTACAATCGCCTTGCGCTGGGCCGGCCTAATGTGCTGGGTTTGGTCGCATGCGCTTGAGCTTGGCCCTCCTCGTCGTTCTTCTAGCCGCGCTTTGCCCCGGATGGGCGGGCGCGCAAGCGGCACCGCGCTGGAAAGCGGTCTTGGTGGCGGGCGACGATTCGATCGCGGTCTTCGACCACGCGATCGACCGCCTCGCGGCAATCCTTTGGGATCGCGGGGTGACCGAACAGCGCGGCCTCACCTCCGATTCTTATCTCGCCACGGCCGATCGGCCGATGGCGACCGCGCGCACGATCGAGGCGGCCTTGGCCGATCTCGCGATCGGCGGATTCGACCGGTGTCTTGTGTATCTGACCTCGCATGGCGATCGGGACGGATTGCTGCTCAAAGCCGAGGGTAGCCCGCCCCGGCGTCTCACGCCCAACAAGCTGGGGCGATTGCTTGACCTCCATTGCGCGGAGAAGCCGACGGTGATCGTGGTTTCGGCCTGCCATTCGGGCGTGTTCATCGCCGGCGCCATCATGGCGCCCAATCGCGTGATCCTGACCGCCGCGCGCGACGACAAGACCTCGTTTGGCTGCGCGCCTAAGTTCGAACTTACCTATTTCGACGAATGCGTGATCGATGCCTGGCCCAAGGCCCAAACCTGGCGCGATCTCTTTCGCCTGGCCGAATCCTGCATCCGCCGGCGCGAGGGCGAGAACGGCGTCGCCCCCTCGCTCCCCCAGGCCTACTTCGGCACGGATGTCCAGGACCTCAAGATGCCGTGAAGGCGCGCGCGATCCGTCGCCAGAATTTCCAACACCGGGAGAGAAATTCATGACCGACAAACAATCGCCGACGAACATCGAGGGCGCGCACGAGCCCTTCGCCATCGAGGATGTCGACTGGGTGGAATGGTCGAGAGGCGCGAAGCTGGGTGCCCGCTATCGCCGATTGGGCCGGTTCGGCGGCGGCTCGCATGTAGGCGTGGAACTGGAGGAGTTGGCGCCGGGCAAGCAATCCAATCTCGTGCATTATCACCTGCTGGAGGAGGAGCATGTGCTGGTCCTGGAGGGCGAGGCGACACTCATCCTGGGCGGGCGCGAGTACAGGCTCTTGGCCGGGCATTACGTGTGCTTTCCGGCCGGCCAGAAGGCCGGCCACGCACTCGCAAACAGGAGCGAGAAGCCTTGCCGCTATCTGGTGATCGGCGAGAACAACCCCAACGAAGTCGTCGTCTATCCCGAAACGGGGCGCGTGGGCGTGCGCGCGCTGGGCGTGGGCGAGGGCTTCCGCCTCTCGGCCAAGATGGATTACTGGGAGGGCGTGGAGTAGAGAGCATCGGATTGACGACTCGCTCGTCGCGGCTGAGCGGCGCGCATGCGAAAATTGGCGCGGAATTCCCGCGACCAATTTCAATTTTTTGTCGCCATGCCCGGCCTTGAGCAACGGCTGTCCGGTTTGGGAATCGAGGGTAACAATGCTTCGTTTCGGGCGGTCAATTGATTCTTTGTCGTCATTGCCGGGCCAGAGCCAACGGGACGGCGCGGAGCGCCGCCCGATGACAGGCTCCGCGACGAGACCCGGTAATCCATGGTGCAGGCGGAAAAATGGATCGCCGTGTCGAGCGCGGGCGATGAGGGGGGAGTATGGAATTGTGTTCCGAAAACCTAGACCGGACAGCCGTGGCCTTGAGGCCCAAGCATCCATCCGTCTCCAAATCGGGCACGATCATGAGTGAAACCCTCACAATCTCGATCACCCAGGCAAGGGCCAAATGGTGGCCGCTGCTGGCCGATCTCGAATCCGGCCACTTACGCGAGATTGTCATCACCCTTAGGGGCAAGGCGGTCGCGTGCATGACCGCAATCAGACGCCCGAAAATCAGGCATGGCGTTCTGAACGGTAAGTATTGCGTCCCGGAGGACATCGACGGCGACAACGAAGCGATGGCCGAGGAATTGGAGAGGCCGGGGACGATTCCACAATTGGGGATGTCACGAAATGGCAGTGATCTGACAGCGTTCCATGCCGGGCTCGGCGCAAGACGCCCCCGAACGTGTCGTGCATATGTGCGCCAAGGCGTAGGCAATTTCGCGGCAAACCCATTGAGCTGGCCTCGCTTGTTTGGACAGCGAACGGGTCGAAGCGATTGGCATCGTTTCGGTCAGAGCTTCGGCAACTCGTAGCTCGCCGGCTCGACCAAGTACACATGGCGAAGCAGTTGGACCGACTTGCGGATCCCCTCCATTGGCGAAAGCGCCATGTCCTCATGCTCGATCGAAAGGACGCCGTCATAGCCGACACGGCGAAGGGCCAGGCAGAATGACCGCCAGAAATCCTCACCATGGCCATAGCCGAGCGTGACGTAGTTCCACGACCGCTCGGCTGCTTGGGCATTGGGCCGGGTCTCGATGCGGCTGTTCAGGGCGACGTTGCGAGGTTCGATGCGGGTGTCCTTGGCATGCACATGGAAGATCGCCGGTCCGAGCGCCTCGATCGCTGCGATCGGATCGGCTCCCATCCACATGAGATGGCTGGGGTCGAAATTGACACCCACCACCTCGCCGCAGGCCTCGCGCAGGCGCATCAGCGTCGCCACGTTGTAGACGTTCTGGCCGCCATGGAGCTCCAGGCAAAGATGGTTGATTCCCTTCTTCTTGGCGAAGCCGACGAGGTCGCGCCAATAGGGAATCAGCACCTTGTTCCATTGCCATTCCAGGATCTCCGTTGCCTCCGGCGGCCAGGCCACGGTGATCCAGTTCGGGTGCTTGTCTCCGGGTCCGCCGGGGCAGCCGGACATGAGCACGACCCGGTCGACGCCGAGCCGTGGCGCCAATTCGATGGTCTTGCGGATGACCCTGTCATGCTCTCGTCCGCTGCGTCCGGGGTGAAGTGAATTGCCGTTGCAGGTGAGGGCACTGATCGACAGCCCACGCCCGGCGACCTTGGCTTTGAATTGATCCCGCGCCGGTTTGCTTTTCAGCAACGAGTCGATGTCGATGTGCGGCGCGTTCGACCAATTGCCGGTCGCAAATTCCACGCAGTCGAGGCCGAGTGCCACGGATGCATCCAGCACGCCATCGAGACTGAGCGACCCCAGGCTGTCCGTCACCATTCCGATTTTCATTTTTCCGTTGCCTTTTCGTGGCTATTCCGCGGGCTCACGGGTCAAGAAATAGAGGCTGCCGCCAAGCTCCGAGACAATGAGCTGCCGGTCGTCCCAGACCAGCACCGATACGGGGCGCGTCAGGCCATCGAGAATGATCTGGCGATCACCCGTTGCAGAGTTCAATCGGAGCAGCCGCCCGCTGCCGGCAGCCCAGGCGCTTGATTGATCGAAGGTGCCGTGTTCGAGGACCAGCATGTCGCCATTGGCATCGAAGACGACGTCGACCGGCGCGTTGAGATCGATGGCCTCGATCCGCGCGGATGGCGTCACGCCTTCTTCCGGCAACGAGGCGATACGGCCGCTTCCCGCGATGAAGGGAAAGCCGCCAAACAAAGACACGTAGAGCCGGCCATCGCGCGCCGCGATGCCGGTCGGAACGGAGTCGAACTCGTGGCTCTGCTCTTCCGCGAACTCGGTCGGCGAGAGGGGCGTCAGCGCCGATCCGCTCGCGGTCAGGCGAGCAAAGGTGAAGAGGGTCTCCTTGGCGCCTCCGGGGGAAAGACGTTCCACGCTGTTCCGCGCCGCGTCGATCACGTAGATGAATTCGTCCGAAAGAACAAAGTCATACGGATTCCAGAAGTCGTTTGAAATGACCTTGACAACGCCGGTCTCGTCAACCTCGAGGAGCGCGTGGTCAAAATCGTTTTCGTCGTTGTCGGCGGGCTTCCAACCCTGGGCAACGATGTAGACCGAGCCGTGCCGGGCAACCCGGTAGGGTCCCGTCGGGTCGCCCATCACATCCGCGCCATGAGGCAGCATTGGGCCAAAGGCGGCGATCGGGCCATCCGCGCCGCGCCGGTAGAGCCGGCCATCGGCAAGGTCGGTGATGAGAAGCGCATCGCCATCCCGCGCCAGACCGGCGAAGATTGCGCCTGGCTTTCGCACGACCTCGACCGAATAGCCTGGCCCGGCCACAGGGTCGGAGGCAGCACATGGCGTCCATGACAACAAGGCAAGTGCCATCAATCCGGGGAGCGGACGCATCTGAAACCGCCATTGGCCGCGAAACGGAAATCGGGATCGTAAGCGAGCCGGTAGGTTGTGGTAAGATGGCTGGGATCGCTGTTCCAGGCGCCGCCGCGAAGGACGCGATACTTCCCGGCGATATCGGGCGGCGCCTCGCCTACATAGGGCGCATAGAGGTCCCGCGTCCACTCCCACACATTGCCGACGAGATTGAGGATGCCCTCCGCGCTTGCTCCCGCCGGAAATGCGTTGGCGGGCGCGGTCATGGCGTAGCCGTCGCTGTCGTCGCCGCCGCAGCATTGGTCGCTGCCGTGATTGGCGCGCATGGCATCCACGCTCGCCTCACCCCAGGGAAACGGCGCACCGTCCGGCCCTCGCGCCGCTCGCTCATACTCTTGCTCCGAAGGTACTTTCAGGCCGTAATAGCTGCAGAACGCGGCAACATCGGAAAAGCTGACACTGACGACCGGCCGCTCATCGAGGCCGAGGAACGGGTGCTCGCCATAGAAGGCGGAGCGGTGACCGGTCGCGTCCACGAAGCGTTGGTATTGGGTGTTGGTGATCTCCGTTCTGTTCATGGCGAATGGCTTGCCTTCGATTACGCGGGATGGCCGTTCGTTCTCATTGCCGGTGTCGCTGCCGAAAACGAAGGGACCCGCCGGAATCGCAATCAATGGGTTGCCCACAATTGGATCGTCGCTGGCCGCGGCGCCCGTGACAAGGGTGGCGGCGACCAGGCCGGCGAGCATTCTAGAAATCGACACGCTTCAGACTCTCCCGATCGAAAAGAAATACCCGCGCGGGGTCGATCCGAGCGCCCACCATCTGGTCGAAGTCGCCGACGAAATTCTTGTCGGCGCGCATGGCCAGCAGGATATCGCCGGCGCGAACGCTGACAAACGTGCTTTCACCGGTGAGTTCGACCGAGTAGATCGGCGCCGTAACATTGGCCTCCCCATGCTTGTCGGTGAGCACCCGCACATCCTCCGGCCGTACACCCATCACCGCGCGCGCGATGTTGGCGCGGCCGAGGCCGCCGACCCTGATACCGCCGTTGCCCTCGAACACGCCGTCTCTTACCTCGCCGTTCACCAGGTTCATCGGCGGCGAGCCGATAAAGCCGGCAACGAAGAGGGTGCGCGGATTGTTGTAGATTTCCTTCGGCGTCCCCAGCTGCTCGATAACGCCTTTGTTCATCACGGCAACTCGGTGGGCGAGCGTCATCGCCTCGATCTGGTCGTGGGTGACATAGATCGTTGTCACCTGCAGCTCGTGCTGCAGGTGCTTCAATTCGGCGCGCATCTGAACGCGGAGCTTGGCCTCGAGGTTCGAGAGCGGCTCGTCCATGAGAAAGACCCGTGGCGTGCGGATGATGGCGCGGGCAAGGGCCACGCGTTGGCGCTGGCCGCCGGAGAGTTCCCTGGGCAGGCGGCCTAACAGATCGTCGAGTTCCACCCGGCGCGCCACCTCGGCCACCTGGCGTTTCCGGTCGGCAAGCGGCACTTTCCGGATCTTCAAGGGATAGCCGATGTTGTCCTCGACGCTGAGGTGGGGATAAAGCGCGTAGGATTGGAAGACCATGGCCACATCGCGGTATTTGGGTAGGACGTCGTTGACGCGGTCCGGGCCGATATAGAGATCGCCGGACGTGATCTCCTCGAGCCCGGCGACCATGCGCATGGTCGTGGTCTTGCCGCAGCCGGAGGGTCCGAGCAGGACCAGGAACTCCTTGTCCACGACCTCGAGGTCGAGATTGGCGACAGCGACAAAACTCCCGAATTTCTTGCTGACGTCGTTGAATTTTACCGAGGCCATGGGTCTCAACCCTTGACGGCGCCGAAGGAGAGCCCGCGCACGAGGTGCTTCTGGACCAGAAAGGCGAAGATCATGATCGGAATACAGGCGGTGAACCCGGCGGCGCTGATTTCGCCCCAATAGGTATTGTACTGGGTCACGCGCCCGGCGATCCCGATGGGCAAGGTCTGGGTCTTTTCGGTAAGGGTCAGAATGAGCGCGACCAGAAACTCGTTCCACGAAATGATCAGGCAGAAGATGGCGGTGGCGGCCAGGCCCGGGCGGGCCAGCGGCAGGGCGACATGCAGGAAGGCGCCCCATCGCGTGTCACCATCGACCATCGCCGCCTCCTCCAACTCCACCGGCAGATCCTGGAAGTAACTTTTCATCATCCAGGTCGCGAATGGCAGATTGAACGCCGTATAGGCGATCACAACCGCCGGTTTGGTGTTGAGCATATCGAGATAGTTGAACGCGAGGTAGAGTGGAATGATGGTAACGATCGGGGGCATCATGCGGGTCGAGAGAATCCAGAAGGAAATCTGATAACGCCATTGACCGGGATATTGGAATCGGGCCAGCGCATAGCCAGCCATGGTGCCGAAGACGAGCGAGATCAATGTGGTGGCGGCCGCGATGATCAGGCTGTTCAGCGCATATCGCAGGAACGGCCGCTCGACGAAGGCTGCATTGTAATGCTTCAGCGTCGGGTTCTCGGGATACCATTGCGGCGGCACCGAGAAAATGTCGATGTCGAACTTGAACGAGTTGGCCGCGATCCAATAGACCGGAAAAAGGGTAAGCACCAGCGCCACCACGATGGCCGCATGGGCGGCGAGACGCTGGGCAATGGCCCTTATCCGGCTGTGTTTCATCGCCATCCCCTCAATTGGCAAGCCGCATGCGTTTGATGAACCAGGTGCTGAACGCGACCGTCACGACCAGCACGAAGAGCGAAATGGCCGCGGCATAGCTTGGATCGGCGAAGCGATAGGCCACTTGATAGATGTAAAGGCTAAGCGATTTCGTCCGATCGGCTGGGCCGCCGCCGGTCAGGATGAAGACCAAATCGAAAAGCCTGAGCGCATCCATGATGCGCAGCAGCAGGGCGATGGCGATGACCGGCTTCAAAAAGGGAATCGTCAGATCCCAGAACTGGCGCCAGGCGGAGGCGCCATCGATGGCCGCGGCCTCGTATGGTTCGACCGGCAGGCTGGAGAGCCCGGCCAGCATCAGGAGAAAAATGAAGGGCGTCCATTGCCAGACATCGGCGACGACGACCGAGAACATCGCGAGGTCGATATCACCCGCCCAGGCCTGCAAAGGCAGGCCGAGCTGGAACATGATCTCGTTGAGGATGCCGAATTGAGGCTCGTAGATCAACTTCCAGGTGATCGCGACGGCGATCGGGGGCAGCATCATCGGCAGCATCAAGACAGTCTTCAAGAAATTCATCCGGCGGATATATTTGTCGAGAAGCAGCGCGAGGCCGAGGCCGAGGAAAAACTCGGTTCCGACGGCGAAAAAAGTGAAAACAAGCGTGTTCCATAGGCCGACATGAAACTGCTCGTCGGTGAGAAGCCGGAGAAAGTTGTCGGCGCCGGCAAACTCCAATGGGAGGTCGGGATTCGGGCTGATCCGCGTCATCGCGGCGACGAACATGTAGAGTGAGGGGAAGATCGTGAGGGCGAGCAGGACGACCATCGCCGGCGCGAGCATCAGCACGCGCAAGTGGCGCTCCAACCACCGCTCCAGGTCGGATCCGATCGCCGCCCGCCCGGAGATCGCCATCGGAGTTTCAATCGTCACGTCGATGACCTACGCGCTTCAGGGAGGCCGATGCGGTGCGAACCGTGGCGGAAAGGCAACCCCGTCGCCATGGAGCGGGGTCCGAAGACCCCGCTCCATGTTGGTCGCGGAGAAGGCACCGCCTATTTGATGCCGGTGATCTGCTCGACCGCGGCCTGGGCGCTCTTCAGGGCGTCTTCCGGCGACACGGCTCCGGCGACCGCCTTGGACAGCTCGATGCCAAAGGCATTCTCGATCTCGGGCCATTTCGGGTGACGCGGACGCGGCGTCGAAAAGTTGATCGCCTCCATCAAGATCGGGAAGTGGCGGAACTTTTCCTGCGCGGTCAATTCCGGATCGGTGAAAACCGAGAAGCGAACCGGCGGATTGCCGCGCGTCGCCGAGACCTTGATCTGCTCGGCCGAGGTCGCCCAGACCATGAAGTCGAAGGCTTCCTGCTTGTTCTTGGATGCCGACATGATGCCCATGGTCCAGTGCCCGATCTCCGATGAGCCGGCATGCGTACCCGACGGAATGGCCGAATAGGAGATCTTGCCGACCATCTTGGACTGGCTCGGGTCTTCGAAAGTGGCCACCCAATTCGGCCAGTTGATGGACGAGGCGGCGGTCCCGGCGGCCAAGGCCTGCCCAACCTCACTGGCGTTATAGCTCTCGACGCCCTTGGGCGAGACATCCCTCAGGGTCATGAAGGTTTTCATCGCGGCGGCGCCTTCGGGCGTGTCAATCGTCACCTTGGAGCGATCCGCGTTGAAGAGGTTGCCGCCATAAGACCAGAAGATCGGCATGAAATCAGCGACCACCGGGTTGCCCTGGCCACCGCGGAAGACATAGCCGAAATAACGGCCGCCGCCGGCCTCGGTCATGGCTTTGGCGGCATTGATCACGTCGTCCCAGGTCTTTGGTCCATTCGCCACGCCCTGCTCCGCGAATTTTGAGCCGTCATAGAAGAACATCTGGGCGTTGCCGACATAGGGAATGCAAACGAACGGGCCGGAATTGTAGGGGTTGCGGCAGACCGCCAGTGATTTTCCCAGAAAGTCGTTGTCGGGGCCGGGAACACCAGCCGCATTGAAGTACGGCGTCAGATCCTCGAGATGGCCGTTCTCGGCAAAAAACGGAATCCATGGATCGTCCATGAGCACGATGTCGAATGTGCCGGACTTTGTTTGGCCGGCATTGGCCGCCTGCTCGAAGACGTTGCTATAGGGCGCTTGGACAATCTCGGCCTTCGTGCCCTTCATCTGCGCGTAATCGGCGGCGGCGGCCCTCAGGCCGTCGCCCTCGGAGCCCGAAGGCACCAGAATCGTGATATCGGCCCAAGCCGCGCCGGCCATCAGCGAGGCAAAAGCCACCGTCAGAAACAGATTGCGAACCATTGCAGCCTCCCATTCTCGATTGCTTGCCAGAGGCCTCGTCTTTCCAGGGGGCCTCGACCTGCCTGGCCGGCGCCGCAGGCTTCCTCGCCCGACACCATCGCCGCCCGATCCCTTCCACTCTAAACCTTGTCCACCCCCCTCTTCAAGCCGCCGCCGCGGTTTCCCTGATCTCGTTCAGCGTCACCGGTCGGCGCAACTCCGCCGAGCGCTGGATGGCTTCGAGTACCTCCGCCGCTCTCAGTCCATCCTCAAGCGATCCGTTGGAAAAGGGCGTCCCGGATGCGATCGAGTCGAGAAACTCGGCGATCATGAATCCAAATGTCTCGGCGTATCCGACCGCCACGCCATCGTAGGGCACGGGGAGATAGTCGCTGGCGTAGGGCGAGGCCGGGCGGTTCGCGACGGTGGCGAAGGTGCCGGGATTGGAACCGCCAGCGCGGGCGATCTGGTACTCGCCGGACGCGACCGAATTGTAGCGAACGGTTCCCCGCGTCGCGGACAGCGTGAACGACAGCGTGCTTCCGGAACCGATTGCGACCCGGCTGGCCGAGAACATGCCCTGGCAGCCGTTGGCGAAGCGCAGCAAGGCCGACGTCACGTCATCGGTGTCGACCGGCCGCTGTTCGTTGCTCAACGCCACATGGTCGTGTCCAAAAGTCGCCGCCATCGGGAGATATCGATTCGCAATAACGGTCGTGGCCGTGGCACCCAGGACCTCCGCTATTTCCCCGCAGACGAAACGAGCCGTGTCGATCGCATGGGTTCCGATATCGGCGAGGGCGCCGCCGCCAGCCAAGTCGCGGACATAGCGCCAGGAATGCGGCAGCTCCGGATTAGCCGCGTACTCGCATTCATACTGGACCAGAAGATGGATCGGATCGCCGATCTCGCCCGCCTTCACCAGGGCCCCGATCTCGGCGATCGCCGGAACGCGCCGGTAGTTGAAAACGGTGCCGGCGCTGACGCCGCTGTGTCTTGCTTGTTCGCACAAGGTGCTGGCGGCGGCGGCCGAAAGCGCCAGCGGCTTCTCGCACAGCACATGCTTTCCCGCCAGCAGCGCGGCCGAGACGACCTCGGCGTGCAGGTAATTCGGCAGCGCCACGCTGACGATCTTGATCCCCTTGTCGGCCATGACCTCGCGCCAGTCCGTGGCGATACCGGCAAACCCGTAGGTCGCCGCAAGCTTCCGGGCGGCCTCGCCGCGGGCATCGCAGACGGTGGAGAGTTGGAGATCGAGCCGGGAAGCGAAACGGGGCAGATGGGCGCGGTAGCCCGATGCGTGCGCCGCCCCGATCATGCCGGCGCCGATGATGGCAATCCCGTGTCGATCCGGTTCCTGCTTTTCGGCCATTTCCCGTTATCCCGCCGTCCATGGCGTCCTGGAGCGTGATGCGATCAAGCGCAATCGTCCCCCTCGCCTTAGGCAACCCTCTCCCCCGAATTCGGGGGAGAGGGAAGGGTGAGGGGGCGAGGCAACCTGATCGCATCCTGCTCCAGGCGCCGGGATGCCACCCTCTGCCGGAAGCCTAGACCGGTGCCAGTCGCCTGAACAGTGGCGAGAGCAGGCCTTGCGCCATGACATTAACGTAACAACATCCGTTACATTGATCGAAAGGCCATTGTTCGAGACCGAGGCGCCTCGCCGAGGCCGATCCCCCGCGATCGGTCTTGCGCCGGGCCATTTCCTGCCCGATCTTGCGCCGGTTTCCGAATTCATGGTGGCGAAATGGACTATTTGATCGTGCTCATCGGCGATCCGACGGCCTGGGTCGCGCTGGCGACCCTGATCGCGATGGAAGTGATCCTCGGGATCGACAATCTCCTTTTCATCTCGATCCTCACCAACAAGCTGCCCGAGGACCGGCGCCGGCGCGCGCGGCGGTTGGGAATCGGGCTGGCGCTGGTCATGCGCCTGGCCCTGCTGTCGATGATCTTCGTGATTGTCCGGCTCACCCAGCCGATCGTCACGCTGTTCGGCCAGCCCTTCTCCTGGCGCGACATCATCCTGATCGCCGGCGGTCTCTTCCTGCTCTGGAAGGCGACCAAGGAGATCCACCACAACGTCGATCCGGAGGCCGGCGCCGAGGATCAAATCTTCGACACCTCGAAACCGAGCCTCGGATTCTCGGCTGCGATCGGCCAGATCATCGCGCTCGACCTCGTGTTCTCGGTCGATTCCATCCTGACGGCGGTGGGAATGACCGATCATGTGCCGATCATGATCGTCGCGGTCGTGGTGGCGGTGATCGTGATGCTGGTCGCCTCCGAACCATTGGCGAATTTCATCGGCAAGCATCCGACCGTGGTGATGCTGGCGCTTGGTTTTCTGCTCATGATCGGAATGACCCTGATCGCGGAAGGCTTCGGCGTGCATGTTCCGAAAGGCTATATCTACACCGCGATGGCGTTCTCGGCGGCGATCGAGGCGCTCAATATTTTCGCGCGGGCGAGGCGCGCGCGGGTCGCGGCCAAAGCGCGCTGAACGGGCATCGACCCAAGGCGGTTTGCGATTAGGTTGCGTCGCCCCCTCACCCTTCCCTCTCCCCCGCGAGGCGCGGGGGAGAGGGTTGCGAAGGGTTGGCCCACGGGCCGAAGGCGCGTGGGCTTACCCGGAGCTGGGTGAGGGGGAGGACTATTCCATTCAATCGCGTTCTGCTCTAAGGCGCCCCGGCGGTCAGGCGCGAAGTCGCGCCCCCTTCGGGTCGTGTGCGGGCTCGGGCAAGATGCGGGCGGGCCTTGGCTCGCCAATCACGCTCACCATTAGGTCACCCCTTTCGAGCGCTACCGTCTTTTCCACATAGGCCATGGCCAGGCTCTGGCCCACATGATGGCCGTAGGACCCGGAAGTCACGAAGCCGACGCGCTTTTCGCCTTGCCAGACCGGTTCGAAGCCGGTCGCATCCGAATCCAACGCGTCGATCGCCAGGGTCACCAACATCTGGTCGGGACCGTTGTCGCGCGCCTTGAGGGCCGCATCGCGACCGATGAATTCGCCCTTGTCGAAGGCGATGAAGCGGTCGAGCCCGGACATCGCCGGGGTATAGGATTGAGCGAACTCGGTTGACCAGATTCCATAGCTTTTCTCGAGGCGCAGGCTGTCGACGGCCCGGTCGCCGATGGGTCCGAGCCCGAACTCGGCGCCCGCCGCCATCAGCGCACCATAGAGTGCCCGCTGCTGGCTCGCCTTCACGTTGATCTCGTAGCCAAGCTCGCCGGTGATCGCGAGCCGGGCCACGAAGGCCTCGCCAAGGCCGATTTCCAGAGGGCGGCAGGACAGAAAGGGAAAAGCAGTGTTGGAGACATCCGCATCCGTGACTAGGCCAAGAATGTCGCGCGATCTGGGCCCCGACAAAAGGAAACCCATCCATTCGTCGGACAGATTGCGAAGGCTGACGCCACGATCCGGCAGGTGCTCGGCGAACCAGCGCATGTGCCATTCCTGGAGATAATAGGCACCGACGATCCAAAATCGGTCCTCCTCCATGCGGCCGACGGTCAAATCGCCCATCAGCCTTCCCGCTTGATTGAGCATCGGGGCAAGCTTGACCTTGCCGATTCCGGGCAGCCGACTGGAGAGCAGCCAATCCAGCCAGGTCGGCGCGCCGGGACCGGAAACCTCGTATCGCGCGTAGACGGCGGTTTCGAAGAGGCTCGCCGTCTCGCGGGTCACTCTCACCTCTCGTCCGACGAAATCATGCGCGTTCGAGCGCCGTGGCGAGGGAATCTCGACGAAATCGCCTTGGCCGCGCGCGAAGTACAGCGGCATCTCCATGCCCCGATTGACGCCAAATCGCGCGCCTTCGGCCTGCAGCGCATCGTAACATGGCGACGTTTTCAGCGGCCTTCCGGCGGGCAACTCCTCGTTGGGATAGGCGAGCACGAAGCGGCGCGCGTAGAACTGACCGGTCATGGCCTTGAGATAGGAATCCTCCGCGGCGAAAGAGGCGTAGCGGGCGACATCCATTCCGAATACGTCGGCGCCGGGATCGCCTTCGATCATCCAATTGGCGAGTGCCAAGCCAATCGCCCCGCCTTGCGAAAAGCCAGCCATGCAGCCGCAGGCGACCCAGAAATTTCGCAGGCCCGGCACCCGGCCGATGAGCGGGTTGCCGTCGGGCGTGAAGGTGAAGGCGCCGTTCACCCATCGCTTGATGCCCACGTTCTTCAGGGCCGGGAAACTCTCGAAACCGATGGCGAGCTCATCGGCGATGCGGTCGATCTCGGGTGGGATCAATTCCATCCCGTAATCCCAATCGGCACCCTCCACGTGCCAATGCCTTGGATTGCGTTCGTAGACGCCCAAGAGCACACCCTTGCGCTCTTGACGTAGGTAGGTAAATCCCTCGAGATCGGTGACGGCCGGCATTTCCTTGCCATGGGCCACGATTTCCGGCACGTCGTCGGTCACCAAGTAATGGTGCTGCATCGGCGTGACCGGCAGGTTGATCCCGGCCATGCGCCCGACCTTGCGCGCCCATAGACCGGCGGCGTTCACGACATGCTCGGCGACGATGGTGCCTTGCTCGGTGATGATCGACCAACTTCCATCTCCACGCGCCTCGAGTGCGGTCACCCGATTGCGCAGGATGATTTCGGCACCGCGCCGCTTCGCGGCACCGGCATAGGCGTGGGTCGCACCGTGTGGGTCCAGATGACCCTCCTGCGGGTCGAAGAGGCCGCCATGGAAACGCGACGCATCGACGATCGGGCACAAGGACGCGATTTCCTTGGGCGTGACCAAGTGGGATTCCATGTCCAGAGTCTGGAACAGGGATCGCTCGGCCTTGAGCCATTCCCACCGCTCGCGTGTCATCGCCAAATTGAGGCCGCCGGTCATGTGGAGGCCGACGCTTTGCCCGCTTTCCTGCTCGATCTCCTTGTACAGGCGGATGGTGTAACCCTGGAGTGCCGCGATATTGTGGTCGTCGTTGATGGCGTGGAAGCCGCCCGCCGCGTGCCAGGTCGAGCCGGCGGTCAGTTCCGCCCGCTCGATCAGGGCGGAATCGGTCCAGCCGAACTTGGTCAGATGGTAGAGGACGCTGGTCCCGACGATGCCACCGCCGATGATGATGGCCCGGTAATGCGATTTCATGCCAATCGCCTCGTTTCCAGATCATTCCGTCGCGGCCGCAAGCCAGCGCCAAAGCGCCGCGGCCAACGGCCGATCGACATGCAGGCGCCAGCCCTGACCGCGCCGCGACACGGCGAGGCGGGTTCCGGCGAAAATCATCATCGCGGATTCGACGGCCCGGGCGACGGGAGCGGCGAAATCGTAGCCGCAACCGCGCGCCATCAGGCGATCGGCGCCCGGTCCGGTGACATCGAGCAGAACCATTCCATCGGAGACATCGGTGATCGCATGGCCATCGGGCGACCACCCGAATTCGGCGGCTTCGATTTCCGGCGAGACCTGGAGAAGGCGATCCTTAGCCAGGCGCAACCGGTAGCGGGAATCCGGGCAGGAATCGCGCGGACCTCGGATCGGCACGTCGCCATGAATGCGCTCGAACGACCCAAAATCACCGCTCACCAGCCAGATGGTCTTGGTCGTGCCGTCCGCCGTCACGCGCAAGCCATCGCTGGCAAGCGAGGCGTGCGGCCAATCCGGAACAGGCGACCAGAAGGCGCCGCGATCAGGCATGCAGGCGCCTCCCTTCCGGGTCAAGGAAACAGGGTGCGGCAATTCGCCCGGTCAGACGCTCGCCAAGATGCTCGAAGACCATTGCCTCGCCGATGCGGGCGAGCCCGTTCTCGACCAGGCCAAGGGCGATCGGCCGGCCCAGGGTGGGAGAACGGAAGCCGGTCGTGACAAGGCCCAAACTTCGCCGCCGGTCTTGCGCGGCTTCAATCGCGTGCGCGCCCGGGGGCAGGATCCTGTCACCTTCGACGGCAATGCCGACGAGCTGCCGGCGGTCATGTCTGGTCGCGGCCGGCGTGAACAGCGAGCGATCGCCGACATAGGCATCCTGACGCTTTTCGCGCGGGCCAGGCATGCCGATGTCGTGGGGCATGGTCTCACCATCGGTATCCTGTCCGACGATGATGTAGCCCTTTTCCGCGCGCAGGACGGAGAGCGCCTCGACGCCGATCGGCTGCGCGCCTAGGGTCCGCGCTTTCCGCCAGAGCCCTGTTACCAGGTTTGCCGGTAGGGATATCTCATAGCTCCGTTCGCCGATGAAGCTGACGCGCGAGACGCGCACATTGCGCCCCATGAACATGCCCTCGCGCATCGCCATATGGGGCAACGCGGTGTCCTCGGTCGGAATGCCGAAATCGAGCGCATCGATCACCGATCGCGAGCGGGGGCCGGCAATCGCGATGGTCGCCCAATGGGGCGTTGCGTCATGGACAAAGACGCCGCGCGTGTCGAAACGATCCTGCCGCCATTCCTCGAAATGGGAAGCGACCATAGCGACATGAGAACTGGAGCAGGAAACGACAAATCGCTCGGGCGCCAAGCGCAGCACGACACTATCGTCCATGATCACGCCGCCCTCGTTCAACATCAGGCCGTAGCGCAGCCGGCCCGGCAGGAGCGTGGACATGCGGGTGTAGAACACGAAATCGAGGAGGGAAGCGGCACCAGGGCCGATCACCTCGACCTTGCCCAGCGAGGAACCATCGAAAACGATCGCATCGGAACGCGCGCGCAGGCATTCGGCCGCAATGGCATTCTTGTCGGCGCCATACCAGGCCGGGCGCAGGATGCCGCCGTATTCGCGGAAATACGCGCCTTCGTCGCGATGGACGCTCTCGGCCGGCAAGCGGCGGATTGGCGTGTGCAATTCGCCGCGCAAGGGTCCGGCGATCGTTGCCATCGAAACCGGCGCGTAAGGCGGCCGGAATGTGGTCAACCCCAGCGCGGATATGTCGCGCCCGGTCGTTGCCGCCAACACGGCAAGCCCGTTCAGATTGGATGTCTTGCCCTGGTCGGTGGCCATGCCGAGCGTGGTGTAGCGCTTCAGGTGCTCGACCGAGGCAAAGTTCTCGCGAACCGCCAGTCCCACGTCGCCCATCGTGACGTCGTTTTGCAGGTCAACCCAGACGCGCCTATTGCGGGAAGGCGGTGGGAGGATGACGCCATTGCCCCATTGTATCGACAGGGCCCTCGTCGTCGGGGCATCGCTCGTTGTGCCGCCGCCAGCGGCGTGGCCCTCGGCCAAGGCCCGGGCCAGATCGAAGGTTCCGCGCGCCGCGCCTGCGACCGCCACGCCATCGACGGGATCGCCGGGAAGGAAGGCGCCGATCGCGGGATCCCAGCGTGGCCTGCCGCCCGCCTGGCAATAGAGATGGATGCTTGGCGTCCACCCGCCGGAAGTGAAAACGAAATCGGCGGGGATCTCCTCGCCGTTGTCGAGCTTGGCCGCGGTGACGCCTCTTGCGCCTTGGGCCCATTTGACGCTGGTCGCGAAGCGCAACCCGATTCCCGCCTTGGCTGCTTCGGCGGCGATGGCGCCGGCCGGCCGCTGATCCACGATCGTCACCTTGGAGCCGAGAGTGTTGAGCGCGAGCGCGAGTTCGTAAGGCGTGTCGTTAGCGGTGGCGATGACCACCTTCTCACCCAGGCGCAATGCCTGGCGCCGCAGATAGGAGAGTGCTGCGCCGGCCAGCATGATTCCGGGCCGGTCGTTGTCGGCGAACAGCATTGGGCGCTCGATGGCGCCGGTCGCGACGATCACCTTACCCGCCCGCACGCGCCAAACACATTCGCCATTGCCGTCGGCGCCTTTTGGCAGGCCGCGCTCGACGATCGCCACCTCGTTATGGTCATAGATGCCAAAGGCGGTCGAGCGAAGAAGGAACGTCGCGCCCCCCTCGCGAAGCTTGCGCTCGGCCTCGGCGATCCAGTTCCCGGCGGGCTCGCCATTGATTTCGGCCTCTCGGCTCGACAGCATGCCGCCGGGCCTGGATTGCTCGTCGATCACCATGATGCGCTTGCCCGCGCGCATTGAGGCCAGGGCGGCGGCGAGCCCGGCGGCACCCGCGCCGATCACGCAACAATCGACATTGGCGAAACGATGCGCGGCCATGCCCTCGCGCTGGTCCGGATCGAGCCGGCCCCATCCGGCCATTGCCCGGATGCGCGCTTCGTAAAAGCGCCAATTGGGCCACATGAAGGTCTTGTAATAGAACGCGGCGGGGATGAAGCGGGCGAATCGATCGATGAAGGCCAGCCGGTCATGCGCCGCAGAACCCAGCGCATGGATGGATGCGATCGCCATGCCCTCGGCCAGGGGTTCGATGGTCGCATGCGCGTTGGGATCGTGGCGGGACCCGTGACGCAAATCCAGGGTCGCGTTGGGTTCCTCGATCCCGGCGGAAAAAACGCCGCGCGGGCGGTGATACTTGAAGCTTCGCCCGACGATCCTGACATTGTTGGCAAGGAGCGCCGAGGCGATGGTGTCTCCGGCCAGGCCGGACAGATGACGGCCATCGAAGGTGAAGCCGATCGGCGATCGCCGATCGATCTCGCCGCCCGAGGGCAGTCTGATAACGCCGCTCATGGCGCCACGTCCTTCGAGCCGATCACAAGGTGGGTGATCGTGTCCCGCTCGATCACCGCCCAACGGCCGCACCCACCGATGTGGCACCAGAGCTCCCGCGCGGCGCCCTTGATGTTCTTGCGGAAGAAGCGATAGCGGGCCCAATCGTGGTCGCCGGCCGCCCGTTCCGGTCGCGTCTTGTCGGCGTCTCCGCCATAGTGAAACTCGCCGAGATCGCGATCGCCGCAATGGGGGCAGGGGAGGGTTTGCACGGACGTTCCCTAATGCGCGATGCCGGCGCTGGCCGCTTCGTCGATCAGCCGGCCGTCACGGAAGCGCGAGAGATCGAAGGGCGCGGAAAGCGGGTGATGATTGCCGGTTGCCAGCAGGTGAGCGAGCAGCACGCCGCCAACCGGTATCGCCTTGAAGCCACCAGTGCCCCAGCCGCAATCCAGATATAGGCCCTCGACCGGTGCCGGCCCGATAATCGGCGAGGAATCGGGCGCCACATCCACGATGCCGCCCCATTGGCGCATCAATTTGAGGGTGGAGAAGGAGGGGAGCAATTCTATAAGACCGGCGATCACCGTTCGGGTCATGGGGAATACGCCGCGCTGGGCGTAGGAAGGGCAGCGATCGAGCCCGCCGCCGATCACCAACTCCCCCTTGTCCGATTGACTGACATAGACGCCCATCGAGTTCGAGGCGACCACGCTGTCCAGGCAGGGCTTGATCGGTTCGCTCACCATCGCCTGGAGCGTGTAACTTTGCAGCGGCAATTCGAACCCGGCCTTGGCGGCCAGAACCGAGGAATGACCGGCGACCGCGAGGCCGATCCGCTCGGCGCCGATGAAGCCACGTGTCGTCTCGATACCGAGAACCCGCCCCGATTCGATGCGAAAGCCGGTGACCTCGCAATTCTGGATGATGTGGATGCCGTTCGAATCGGCAGCCCGCGCATAACCCCAGGCAACTGCGTCGTGCCTGGCCACGCCGGCGCGATGCTGGGTCATTCCGCCGAGGATGGGCCACCTGGTGTCGAGCGAGGCATTCAGTGCCGGCACCAGATCCAGAACCTGTTGGCGATCAAGCAGATCGACATCAATGCTGTTGATGCGCATGGCATTGGTCAAGCGTGCCATCAGCTCCATTTCGGCCTCGGAATGGAAGACTTCGATCATGCCGCGCTGCGAGAGCATGATGTTGTAGTTGAGCTCGCGAGACAGGCCTTCATAGAGGCGCAGCGAATAATCGTAGAGCGCCGCACTTTCCGGGAAGAAGTAGTTCGAGCGAACGACCGTCGTGTTGCGACCGGTATTGCCGCCCCCGATCCATCCCTTCTCGATGATTGCTACGTCGCGAATGCCGTGATCGCGCGCCAGGTAATAGGCGGTTGAAAGACCATGGCCACCGCCGCCCACCACCACCACCTGGTAGCCGGTCTTGGGATCACGGTCGCGCCAGGCCGGCGACCAGCCTTGCTGCCCGCGCAGGCCCTCGCGCAGCAGAGACAGGACGGAATAACGCGGCTTGGTGGAGCATCGAGCCAAGTTGATGCCCCCCTTTGGGCAATTCGCGATCGGCAGTGGAAACGCGCGATGGCAGGGCGCGCCGCCAGCCCCATGTCAAGGGCGGAAGCGGCTCTAGCCAAATTGTCTTAATCTGACATATCGTCTATTTCCGGTCAAAATGGCGGACATGAGATCGAAGGCGGTCAGAAGGCGCGCCTACAAGAAACCGCGCGAAGCAAATCCGCAGGGCGTGGGCCGCGGGAAATCTTTGGCCACCAAGTCTGG
Source organism: uncultured Rhodospirillaceae bacterium (assembly GCA_964542425.1). Taxonomy (GTDB): domain Bacteria; phylum Pseudomonadota; class Alphaproteobacteria; order Dongiales; family Dongiaceae; genus Dongia_A. Next base: position 45,723 of record CAZIUB010000031.1, read on the forward strand.
TCGGCGCGCGCATGCTTCAAAGGCCTTCACGGCATTCAATGGCGGAAGTTTCCTGGCCAAACGGGCTGCTTCCATCCCGGGTGGGAAAGAAATTCTCACGGTGATGCGGATTTTTCGCAGTATCCCAAAAGAATTTCTATGGGTAAACTGTGACTTCGGCTCGAAATGGATGGGGCAGGAATGAACGAGAATGCGCTCGCCGCGCTCGGTGAAACCCTCCGGCGCTACGGCGAACTCCCGTATGAGCGGGCCTGGTCGATGCCGCGGGCCTTTTACACCGACCCGGGGGTTCTTGCGCTCGAGAAGGAGCAATTGTTCCTGCGGGAATGGGTCTGCGTCGGGCGCGAGGAAGAGGTATCGCGGTCCGGCGACTATTTTGCCTTTGCGATTTGCGAGGAGCCGATCTTCGTCATTCGTGGCGAGGACGAAAAAATCCGGGCCTTGTCGAACGTATGCCGCCATCGCGGCACGCTGATCGCCAATGGGCGGGGCAATCGAAAACGGCTGATGTGTCCCTATCACAACTGGACCTATGACACGCACGGGCGCCTTGTCGCCACACCCGGAATCGGCGAGCGCGACGATTTCGACCGAGCGAATTGCCGGCTCCCCGAATTTCATTGCACGCTGTGGCAGGGTTTCGTGTTTGTGTCGTTGGCCTCGGATCCCGCACCCCTTGCGGCGCAACTTGCCGGGCTGGAGGCCCTGATCCGGCCCTACCACATGGAACAGATGGCGCTTCGGTATCTGGCCGACGAAGTATGGGACACGAACTGGAAGTGCTTGGTGGAGAACTTCATGGAGGGCTACCACCTGACACCGCTACACCGCGAAACCCTGCACAAGGTCAATCCGACCAAGCTTTGCCGCCACATCGCGCCAGGCGACGCCTATTACGCCTACAACGCCGGATTTTCCCCCACCTTGCCGCGCTCGCAGAAGGGCCACCCGGAATTGACCGAGGATCAGGCCCACAAATGCGTCATGTACGCGGTGCCGCCCGGCCTGGTCGTCGGCTGCGCCGGGGATTACAGCTCGTTTCTTTGCATTCAGCCCGTGACCACCGAACGGGTGCGGGTCAAGATGGGGCTGATTTTTTTTGGCGCCGATTGGCCGCAAGACAGGATCGATTGGGCGGTCGACCTGTTCCAGCGAACCATGGCCGAAGACAAGACGGTCCTGGTCTCCCTCATGAGGGGATTGAACTCCCGCCACCACCGGACGGGGCCGTTGGCTGAAGCCGATCTCGAGGGGCCAACCTGGGATTTTTACAAATATTTGGATCGCAGACTTGGCGCCGCCATGACGCCCGCCGTGGCGAAGGGCGTGCCGCGCAATGGCCGAAAGCCGGGCGGGAAATCGCCCGCTCGAAAGGGAAGACGATCATGAGGGATATCCTCGACCTCGAACGCTATCCGATCGACCGGCTCGACAGCCCGGAGGCCCAGGCGTTGGTGAGGCGATGCCAGGCGGAATTGGATTCCGAGGGCATGTTCAATCTCCTGGAATTGGTGCGGCCGGAGACCGTCGCGCGCTGCGCGAATGAAATGCAGCCCATGCTCGATCGCGAGGCCTTCACGCACCAGCGCAGCCACAATGTTTATTTCTTGAAGAATGTTGCGGATCTCGCTCCCGACCACCCGGCCCTTCGGGAGGTCAAAACCATCAATCACACTTTGTGCGCCGATCAGATCACGGACAACATTGTCAGCCGGATCTACGAATGGCCGGCCCTCGCTGCCTTTCTCGCCGCCGTGATGAAGATGCCGGCCCTCTATTTGATGGATGACCCACTATCCGGTGTGAATGTGATCGGCTACCGCGAGGGCGAAACACTGAACTGGCATTTCGATCGCTCTCAATTCACCACCACGCTGCTGATCCAGGCGCCGCAACAAGGCGGCGAGTTCCAGTATCGAAGCGATCTGCGCACGGATACCGACCCGAACTATGACGGGGTCGCGCGCGTCCTGCGCGGCGAGGATTCGGGGGTGCGGACGCTTCCCGTCACGCCCGGTACGCTCAATGTCTTCAAGGGCCGAAACACATTGCATCGGGTGAGCCCACCCATCGGCGGCAAGGACCGGATCATCGCCATCTTCTCGTACTATGATCGACCGGGTGTGGCGTTCAGCGCCGAGGAGCAGCTCGGCTTCTATGGGCGCGTGAGTTGAGGATGGCGCCGATCCGGCTGGCGACGAGGCTTGATCCAGGATGTATAGACAAGTATATGTGGACCAACCAATCGACAAGAATTGGCCAAGCCGGCTGTGACCGGCGCGGCCAGCAAGTAGCGCGGCCGAGCGATCGGATTTCGTTCGGCGGCGCGACAGGATCACAGGGCAGGACAATCGCAAAAAGGGGAGACAGGCGATGACCAAGCACAAGCATTTCATTGACCGGTTCCGGCGCGATCGCACCGAACATGAGAATCATTTGATCGACGGATTGTTGGACGGGCGCGTGAACCGGCGCGAGTTCTTGCGCCATGGTTCGGTGCTCGGCATGTCGATCCCGCTCCTGGGCGCCATCCTGGGCGCGGCCGGTTACGGGGTGATGCCAAGACGCGCACGCGCCGCGATGCCGGGCGGCACCCTTCGCGTCGCCCAGACAGTGCCGGCGGCCGCGATCGATCCGGTGACGATCGCCGATGGCGGCGGCATCACGGTCTTGTCGCAGGTGGCCGAGAACCTGATCCTCTCCGGGGGCGATCTGGTGGCCCAACCGGTTCTGGCCGAAAGCTGGTCGCCGAACAAGGACGGCACGGTGTGGACCTTCAAGCTCAGGGAGGGTGTCAGCTTCCATGATGGCAAGCCGATGAAAGCCGATGCCGTGGTCGCCACCATGGACCGGCTCGCCGATCCGGACAACGGCTCGAACGCGCTGTCGGTGTTCACGGGCATGTTGTCCAAGGGCGGAACGCGAAAGGTCGACGATCATACCGTCGAGTTCCACCTGGAATTCGCCAACGGCAATTTCCCCTACGCGGTCTCGACCGACAACTACAACGCCGTCATCTTGCCGGCGGATTACGCGGGCGACTATGAATCGAACATGGTCGGCACCGGACCGTTCAAGTTCGAGAAGTACACGCCCAAGGTCGGGGCCTCGTTCACGCGCAACGCCGAGTATTGGGGCGGCCAAGTCATGCCCGATCGCGTGGAAATGACCTTCTACGGCGACTACCAGCCGCAGATCCTGGCGCTGCAGGGCGGCGAGATCGACATCATCCAGCAGATCCCCGTTCTACAGGGGGTCGGGCTCCTGAACGACCCCAATTTCGACATCATCAGCACGCCCTCGACCGCGCACCAGCAAGTCCACATGCGCGTCGATCTCGATCCGTTCAAGGACAAGCGCGTGCGCCGCGCCATCGCGCTTTGCCTGGACCGGCCGGCGATCGTGAAGGGCCTGATGAAGGGGCGCGCCCAGATCGGCAACGATTCCCCGTTCGCGGCTGCGTACCCCTCAACCGATCCCAGTGTGGCGCAGCGCGAGAAGAACATCGCCGAGGCCAAGCAATTGATGGAGGCGGCCGGCATGGCCGGCGGCTTCGAGACCACGCTGACCACGGAAAAATATCTGGAGATTCCAGATTTCGCCGTCCTGATTCAAAACGCGGTCAAGGAGATCGGCGGCAAGATTAACCTCAGTGTCCTGGACCAGGGGGCCTATTACGGCGATGCCGTTCCCGGCAAGTCGCCCTGGTTGGATTCGGACATGGGGATCACCGATTACGGCCATCGCGGCGTGCCCAATGTGTTCCTCTCGGCGCCACTGAGGAGCGACGGGACCTGGAACTCGGCGCATTTCAAGAACGCGGAATACGATGCGCTGGTGACCACCTACTTCGCGTCGCTCGATCTGGAATCGCAGCGCGCGACCGCTGGCAAGATCCAGAACCTGTTGCTGGACGAGACGCCGGTGATGTTCGTGTATTTCTTTGACTTCCTGACCGCCACGAAGAAGGGCGCCGGTGGCGTCAATCCGACCGCGATGGGACATCTGCTGTTGGGGCAGGCCTCGCTCGGCTGATGCCGGATTGACTTTCTTGGACGTTGTGGCCCCCGGTGCCGACGCATTGGGGACCACCTCGAGGAAGGATTTCGGGCCATTGCACGGTTTCTTCTGAAGCGCCTCGGCCTGTCCCTCGTAACGCTCTGGATTCTGAGCGTCATCGTCTTTGCCGGCGGCCAGGTTCTGCCTGGCAATGTGGGGCGCGCGATGCTCGGTCCCTTCGCGGACCAGCGAGCCGTGGACGCGCTCAACCATCAGATGGGCACCGATCGGCCGCTTCTGGTGCAGTACGGGGACTGGATCGGCAAGTTCGTGCAAGGCGACCTTGGGCAATCCTACGCCTATCGCGCGCCGATCGCGCCGTTCGTTGAAATCGCGCTGGTTAATTCCGCGAAACTGGCGCTGGTCGCCTTCGCGCTCGTGGTGCCGCTCAGCATCCTGGGCGGCGTGGTGGCGGCGTTGAATGTCAATCGATGGCCCGATCGGGTCATTTCGATCGGCGGGCTAAGCGCCAGCATCGTGCCGGAGTTTGTTTCCGGGATCGTGCTGATCCTGATCCTGGGCGTCTGGCTGCGCTGGCTGCCGATCTCGGCCACCTGGCCCGCCGGCGCCGGGCCGTTGACACAGGTCTACTATCTTGTTCTGCCCTCCTTGCCGCTGGTGCTGATCCTCTTCGGCTATATCGCGCGCATGGCGCGCGCTGGCACGATCGAGGCGCTCGATGCCGATTACACGCGGACCGCGATCCTCAAGGGATTGCCGCGCCGGGTGGTGATCTGGCGCCATGTCCTGCGCAACGCGCTCTTGCCCACGATCAGCGTGATCGCCACCCAGACCGCCTATCTGATCGGCGGATTGGTGGTGATCGAGACCCTGTTCCATTACCAGGGCATCGGTTCGTTGATCTTCACCGCCGCCAACAAGAAGGACTTCCCGATGCTCCAAGCCGGCGTCATGGTCGTCGGTGCGATCTTCACCATGGCGAGCCTGGCGGCGGACCTGCTCTATTCCCTGCTCAACCCGCGCATCCGTCTGGGTGGCGCCGAATGAGCGTGCCGGATGCAGCCCTGACGAACGGGGCATCCCCCGAAATCAGCGAGGGAAGAGAACGATTGGCGCAGATCATCCGGTCGGCGACGTTCCTGACCGGCCTGTTCATCTTGGGATTCTGGGTCCTGTGCGCCTTGTTTGGCCCTTCGATCGTCCCCTATGACCCTTTCGCCGACGACATGCTCAACACCCTGCTGCCGCCATCGGCCGAGCATTGGTTCGGCACCGACCAGCTGGGGCGGGATGTGTTTTCGCGAGTGATCGTGGGCTCGCGCGACATTCTGACCGTGGCGCCGTTGGCCACCTTGGTCAGCACAATCTGCGGTTCGGCGCTTGGGCTCACCATGGGCTATTTTCGCGGCGCCGTGGACGAAATCATCGGCCGGTTCGTGGACGCGCTCCTGGCCTTGCCGACGGTGATCGTGGCGCTTCTGGCGCTGGTGGCGCTTGGCGCCTCGACGACAACGGTGGTGGTAGTGATTGGCTTTACCTTCGCGCCGATCATCGCCCGAACGGTCAGGGCTGGGGTGCTCGCGGAGCGCGAGCTCGATTACGTGGCGGCGGCCGAACTGCGACGCGAGGGCGCGCTTCACGTCATGTTCGTCGAGATTCTGCCGAACGTGATCCCGCCGATTCTGGTCGAGACCACGATCCGGCTGGGCTACGCCATTTTTACCGTGGCGACGCTGAGTTTTATCGGCTTCGGCATCCAACCGCCATCGCCCGACTGGGGATTGTCGATCTCGTCCAATTACGGATTGATCGGCGGCGGTTATTGGTGGACCGTGCTGTTCGACGGCCTGGCGATCGCATCCCTAGTGGTCAGCGTCAATCTGATCGCCGACGGCATTCAGGGAGTCTTCGATGCCTGAGGCCACCGCGAGGGATGAGTTCGATGCGCTCGCCTTCGAGGATGTCGATGTTGCCTATTCGCTGCGCGGAAGGGAGCGCCAGGTTCTGCGCGGGTTGAGCTTGCGAATCGGTCGCGGCGAGGCCTACGGCCTGGTCGGGGAATCGGGCTGCGGCAAATCGACCGCGGCGCTCGCCGCCGTCAGATACCTTCCGCGCAACGGGCGGGTGTCGGGGGGGCGCATCCGCGTGAGCGGTGACGATCTTTCCGCCATTAGCGATTCGGATTTGCGGGCACTTCGGCAGAACCGCGTTGCCATGGTTTACCAGGATCCGGGGCGGGCGCTCAATCCGGCGATCCGGATCGGGCCGCAGATGGAGGAGGTCTTCGAATTCGCCAGTGTGGAGCGAGCCGAATGGCGGGGCCGTGCCCTGGAGATGCTGGGCAGGGTTCGGATTTCCGACCCTGGCCGCGTGATGGAACGTTATCCCCATCAGCTTTCCGGGGGGATGCAGCAGCGCGTCTGCATCGCCATGGCGCTCGCCCGCAATCCAGCGCTTCTGATCCTCGATGAGCCGACGACGGGGCTTGACGTAACGGTCGAGGCCGAAGTGTTGGACCTGATCGAGCAATTGCGCGGCGAATTCGGAACGTCGATTCTGTTCATCAGCCACAATCTCGCGGTGGTGGCGCGGCTGTGCGAGCGGGTGGGCGTGCTCTATGCCGGTCGCCTGGTCGAGGAGGGGCCGACGGGCCAGGTCTTCGAGGCACCGCGACATCCCTACACCGTCGGCCTGTTGCGCAGCCTGCCCCGGGGCGGTCGGCGCAAATCGGAGGGACGCCTCGACACCATCCTGGGATTTCCACCGGCGCCGGGTTCGATCACGGCGGGCTGCGTTTTCGCCGCGCGTTGCGGGCTTGCCGACCAGCGCTGCCGCGAGGAAGAACCGGCGCCGGCCGATCTGGGTGGACGCTTCAGCCGCTGCCATTATCATCAGGCCGCGCCGGACTTGAAACGAGTGGTGCCGGACGATGCGGTGGGGACGCGATCCGGCGCATCGGGGGGCGCCACTGTTCTTGACATCAGAAATCTCTCCAAGACGTTTCGGTTCGCGGGCCATGCGCTGGCGGCTCTGCGCGACGTATCGATCGCTTTGCGGGAGGGCGAGACGCTTGGGCTGGTTGGGGAATCGGGAAGCGGCAAGACCACGTTCGCCCGGGCACTTCTCGGCCTGACACCGGCCGATGCATCAAGCCACTTGGCGCTTGATGGCAAGAGACTGGCCCCACTTCTCGGCGACCGGTCGTTGGCCGAAGTGAAGTCCCTGCAGATCGTGTTTCAAAACCCGGATTCGGCGCTCAATCGATCACACCCGATCCGCCATCTGATCGGCCGAGCGATTTCGCGCCTGGGAGGTTTGTCCGGCGCGCGGATTGCCGCTCGCACGCTCGAACTCGCCCGCGCCGTCTTGTTGCCGGAGCGCTATCTGGGGTCCCGGCCGCGCCAGTTATCGGGCGGACTGAAGCAGCGCGTCGCGATCGCGCGCGCCTTCGCCGGCGACCCGCGTGTTGTCGTCTGCGACGAACCCACTTCGGCCTTGGACGTATCGGTTCAGGCGGCGATCCTCAACCTTCTGGCCGACCTCCAGGCCAGGCACGGTGTCAGCTATATCTTTATTTCGCACGATCTGGGGGTGGTACGCTATCTATCGGACCGCATCGCGGTGCTCTATCTCGGCCGATTGATGCAGGTGGGAACGGCCGAGCGGGTCTTCGCCGGACCCCATCACCCCTATACCGAGGCGCTCCTATCCGCGATCCCGGATTTGAGCGGGCGCCGGCAACGACGCATCCAGCTTGCCGGCGAAATTCCGAGTGCCGTCGATCCGCCGCCGGGCTGCGTGTTCCAGACCCGATGCCCGAGGAAATTGGGCGCGATCTGCGAGACCCAGGAGCCGCCCTTCGTCGAAAGCGCGCCCGGCGAGGGTATTCGTTGCCATATCCTCGCCGCGGAACTCGAGCGACTGCAATCCCAAGCATCGAAGGGTCGAGACGCATGAAAATCGTGGACTTACGATTGCCTTCCACCGGGTGCGCCTGGCCGGCTTCAAGACCCCAAAGCGGGTGATCTTCGGGGAATTGCCCAAGACTGCAACCGGCAAGATCCAAAAATTCATGCTACGAGAAGAGGCGAAAGCACGCTGATTCGTGCGCTCAGGGATGGCGGGAGACATGAGCTTCAAGGCATTGATCGTCGACAAGGCGGCCGATGGCGCGATCACGCAGCGGATCGAGAACATCGGCGATGAAAGATTGCCGGCGGACGGCAACGTCACCATCGCGATCGAGTATTCGACCCTTAATTACAAGGACGGCCTTTGCCTCTTGGGACAGGGTGGGCTGGTGCGCAATTTCCCGCATGTACCGGGCGTGGATTTCGCGGGCGTGGTCGAGGCCTCGAGCGATTCCCGCCATAAGCCAGGCGACAAGGTCATACTCACCGGCTGGCGTGTGGGCGAGGCATGGTGGGGCGGCTATGCGCAGAAGGCTCGCGTCAGGGCCGATTGGCTGGTCCCGCTGCCGACGGGCCTCACCACGCGCGAAGCAATGGCAATCGGCACGGCCGGCCTGACCGCGATGCTGGGGGTGATGGCGCTGGAGGATCACGGGTTGCGACCAGACCAAGGCGAGGTGCTGGTGACCGGGGCTTCGGGCGGCGTGGGGTCGGTCGCGATCGCCATCCTGGCCAAGCGCGGTTATCGGGTAGCGGCGGTCACCGGCCGACCCGAAACCGAGGCCTATCTGCGGGGCCTTGGCGCCCTGCGGATCGTGCCCCGCGCGGAATTGAGCGAGGCCGGCAAGAAGCCGCTCGAATCCGAGACTTGGGCCGGCTGCGTCGATGCCGTGGGCGGGACCATGCTGGCGCGCGTGCTGGCCCAGATGAAGTATCATTGCTCGGTCGCGGCGGTCGGGCTCGCGGGCGGAGCGGCACTGCCGACGACTGTCATTCCCTTCATCATTCGCGGGGTCAATCTGCTGGGCATCGATTCAGTGATGCAACCCTATGATAAGCGGGTGCGGGCCTGGACCCGCATCGCCGCGGATCTACCCCGGGACCGGCTCGAGGCCATGATAGAACCGGCGGTGCTGGGCGATTTACCCCGCCTTGCCCCCGCCATCCTCAAGGGCCAGGTCAGGGGCCGCGTGGTGATCGACGTCAACAGGTGATACTTGACCGGTCCGGCATCGGAAAACAAAAAACCCCGGCGCTGGGCCGGGGCTTTGCCGGGCGACGAGACGCCCGTCACCACTCGATGGCGAGTGCGATAGCTATTTAGGCTGCCTTGAGGTTGATGGCGGCGGGCTTGCCGCGCTCCATCGACACCTCGAAGGTCACGCGCTGCCCTTCGACCAGGGTCGTTAGGCCGGCGCGCTCCACCGCCGAAATGTGCACGAACACATCGCGCGATCCATCGCTCGGCTGGATGAAACCATAACCCTTCTGGGTATTGAACCACTTCACGGTACCAGTCGTCATTGTCGTCATCGTCTCCGTAACGCGCGCCCGAAGGCACGCCGACCAGGCGACCATCGCCCGGATTCATAACAATCGTCGCTTTGGGATCGTCTTGGGTCGCGGCCCGAGGTCGCAAAGGCCAAGCGAGGGCCGAACGGGATTGCTGATTCAGGGAACATGAGGGGGCTGGGGAAGTCAAGGGGATTTGGTCCGGCTCGGGATGGCCCGGCATCCCAATCGTAACGCCAATACCTTGATATCACGTCGTTATTTTATTGCATCGATACTTGACACGCCGACGCGAATTCCACATCAATCTCGGTGAATCGTCACACGAATGATGGAAAATGCGGGCGAATTCTCAATGAATTCGGCGTTGACCGGGGCCGCTGGCATTCGTGCCAATCATCGGGTATCACCCCCCGCGAACAGCAATCCCAGCAGGGGTGCCAATGACGCCATCCTCTCCACATCCCTTCGCGCTTGATCGCGCCCGATTCGCCGAACATGGCCGGCGCGTGATTGAACTGCTAGCCGATTATCTCAACCGTCTGCCTGGCGAAAGCGTCGATCGCGTGGTCCCGGCTGACGTGCGAAGAGGGCTCATCGGTCTGCCCCTGCCGGAGCAGGGCCAATCGCCAGACGAGATCATTGGTTTCCTGCGGGACCAGATCCTGCCGTGGCCGATTGCGATGGGGCATCGACGCTCCTATGGCTGGGTCAATTCGCCCCCGGCGCCGATCGCGATCCTGGCCGACGCGGTCGCGGTCGCCATGGATAGCGGGCTCGACGGCTACGACCATTCCGCCATCTTCCTGATGGCGAGCCTGGGTCGATGGATGATGGAACTGGTCGGCTTTCCCCAGGAAGGGTCGCTATGCCTGCTGTTGAGCGGCGGATCGGCCGCGACCCTGAACGCGCTCACCGCCGCGCGCTTCCGCGCCGCCAAAGAGGACGGATGGAACATGCGCGCCGAGGGCCTTCAGGGCGCACGGCGGCGGATGATCCTCTACGCCAGCGTGGAGAGCCATTCCTCGATCCAGAAATGCGTCGAGCAATTGGGGATCGGCGCCGACAACATGCGCGCAATCGCGACCGGCGCGGATTTCCGCATGCGCCCCGACGCGCTCCTTCAGGCGATCGAACGCGATCTGGCGGCGGGGCACCGCCCCTTCGCCATCGTCGCCGCCAGCGGGGCCACCAATACCGGGGCGATCGACCCCCTGGACGAGATCGCCGACATCGCCGGGCGGTTCGGCCTGTGGCTGCATGTGGATGGCGCCTACGGGGCTTTCGCCGCGCTCGATCCCCAATACGCCGAGCGGTTCCGGGCCCTGGCCCGAGTGGATTCGCTCACCCTCGATCCGCACAAATGGTTGCAAGTCCCGATCGATTGCGGAGCGCTGCTGACCCGCCATCGCGCCCTCCACCGCGAGGCCTTCAGCCTGGTGCCCGATTATCTGGAAGAAGGGAGCGGCGAGGCGCCATGGCCCTACGAGCACATGTTCCAGCAGACCTATGCCAATCGGGCGCTCAAGACCTGGGCTTCGATCGCGCGCCTGGGGCGGGACGGCGTGCGCGAGCTGGTGGTCCGGTGCAATCGCTTGGCGCGGCTTCTGGGCGAACGCGTTCAGGCGGCGCCCGATCTGGAACTCCTGGCCCCGGTATCGCTGTCGGTCGCCAATTTCCGCTATGTGCCGCCAACAGGAAAGTTGGTGGAAGCCGACATCGATTCACTGAACAAAGCGATTTCGGAAGCGATCGGCGCCAGTGGCGAGGCACACATTCCAACCACGCGGATTGGCGGGCGGGTGTCGCTGCGCGCCTGTTTCCTGCATTACGACAACAACGAGGGCGATGTCGACCACCTGATCGATATCACGCGCCGGTTTGGCGCGGCGTTATCCAGCAAGAACGCGTGACCGATGAACGGAGAAACTCGCGCAACCGACCGCCGGGCGATCAAGCGCCGTGGCGCCCGAAATGATCCCAAAGGGTCCACAAGCCGATGGCGATGAAGGCGGACCCCGCGATCGGTTTCAACGGGATGGCGGTCAAATAGCGCTGTGCCAGCGTGCCCACCAGAACGCCGATGGCGGTCGTGGCGACCAGTGCCGTCGAGGCCGCCAGGAAAACAAACCAGGGGCTGGTTTGGCGCTCGGTCGCGAACAGAAGGGTCGCCAATTGGGTCTTGTCACCCAGTTCCGCGATGAAAATCGTGGCAAAAACAATGGCGAGATATTTCATGCGGCGTCCCTAGACCAGCGGCTGAAACGCGTCGAGCGGGAAAAAGAGTGGTCGGCCTGACAAGAATCAAGCCGACCCACCGCCCACCGCGGCGACGGGACACCACGTCTTGCGCCGATCAACCGCCGTGAATTTGAATCTTTCGATTTCTCGCTGCCGCATGCGCCGGCTTCGGGCAAGTGATCTTGAGGATGCCCTTGGCGAATTGCGCGGTCACCTTGTCGGCTTCGGGCGCGAAGGGAAGCAGGATCGAGCGGGCGAAGGCGCCATAGCCGCGCTCCATCATATGGTAGCCGGCCTTTTCGTCTTTCTCCTCTTTCTCCATTCTCTTTTCGCCCTTGATGGTGAGCACGTCATCCACAAGTTCGAGATCGACGTCCTTTTCATCGACGCCCGGAAGCTCCGCCGAGACTTCGATGTGTTGATTGGTTTCCCGCACGTCGAGCTTGGGCATGGAGCCGCCGTTCCCGGCGGAAGGCACCGCCACGCCCCGGAAGACATCCTCGAACGCGCGATTGATGTCGCGATGCAGCGAGAAGAAGGGGTCCAGCATGGGTTCGCCGCCCTTGCCCGTACGGGCTAGCGGAAGGAGTGATCTTAGGCTCATTTCGACCTCCAAAGTGCAGTGAGCTTTCTTGTCCGAGCGCCGGCCGAAATCCGGTGCCGGAACAGGATATGGGTTCGCAGGGTGGCAAATTTTAGGTTGCGTCGGCGCGGCCTTTTGTCGCGGGCGCTGCGGGGTTCCTGGCGCGGCCCATGACCCCCAAACATCGCCGACAAACTTGTCCAATTGGTCAAATGTGCTTGATTTTCTCGCCCCGGGTCAGGACAATGTTCGAGCTTGCGGGCACACCGGCTCGCGAGGTGGTAACCGGCGAAATCGCCGGGACGAAGAAAACAGGGAGAATCGAAATGCGAATCTTGCTGAGAAGCGCCGTCACTGGCGCGGCGACGCTGCTGTGTGCGTCCTTGGCGATGGCCGATCCGGCCGTTGTGTATGACGCCGGCGGAAAATTCGACAAATCCTTCAACGAGGCGGCCTATAACGGGATCGAGAAATTCAAGGCGGAATCCGGGACGCCGTATCTGGAATTCGAGGTCCAGGCCGACGCCCAGCGCGAGCAAGCCTTTCGAAAGATGGCGCAGAGGGGCGCCGACCCCATCATCGGCATCGGCTTTAGCCAGGAAGCCGCGATCAAGAAGGTAGCGCCGGAATTTCCCGACATCCGCTTCGTGATCATCGATTCGGTGGTCGATCTGCCCAACGTGCAGTCGATCGTCTTCAAGGAGCATGAGGGCTCGTATCTGGTCGGCGTGCTGGCGGCGATGGCCAGCCAGACGGGCAAGGTCGGTTTCGTGGGTGGCATGGACATTCCGCTCATCCGGCGGTTCGAGTGCGGCTTCGCCCAAGGCGCCAAGGCGATCAACAAGGACGCGGAAGTAGTGGCCAACATGACCGGCACCACGCCTACGGCCTGGAACGATCCAACCCGGGGCGCCGAGCTCGCCAAGGGCCAGTTCGATCGGGGCGTCGATGTCGTTTTTGCGGCAGCGGGCGGCACTGGCCTTGGCGTCTACCAGGCGGCCAAGGACGGTGGCAAGCTGGCGATCGGGGTGGATTCCAACCAGAACTTCATCCATCCAGGCACCATGCTGACCTCGATGCTGAAGCGGGTCGATGTGGCGGTCTATGACAGCGCCAAGGCAGCGGCCGATGGCACCTGGAAGGCCGGCGTCTCGGTGCTGGGCCTGGCCGAACGAGGCGTCGATTGGGCGCTTGACGACCACAACAAGGGCCTCATCACCGATGAGATGAAGGCGCGGGTGGAACAGGCCCGGGCCGACATCGTGTCCGGCAAGATTCAAGTCCACGATTACATGGCCGACAATTCCTGCGCCGATTAGGCGCCGGGCGCGCGGATAGTACTTGATGGCGGCGGAACCGAATTCCGCTGCGAACGCCACGCCGCCGGTAGTTGCAGGGCCGGCGGCGATCGAGTTGCGCCATATCGACAAGTCCTTCGGTGCCGTACGGGCGAACCGGGATGTGTCGCTCAGCGTGGCCAAGGGGTCGATTCACGGCATCGTCGGTGAGAATGGCGCTGGCAAATCGACGTTGATGAGCATCCTCTATGGATTCTACAACGCCGATGCGGGCGAGATCCTGATCGACGGTGCGGTGGTTTCGATTCGGAATTCGGCCGATGCGATCGCGGCCGGAATCGGCATGGTCCATCAACATTTCATGCTGGTGGACACCTTCACGGTCCTGGAGAACGTGATGCTGGGGGCCGAAGGCGGGCCCTTGCTGGCGAGGGGTGCTGCCGGCGCCAGGGTCGAGTTGGAGCGCCTGGCCAGGGACTATGCATTGGTGGTCGATCCGGACGCAATTACTGGCGAGCTTGCGGTCGGTGCCCAGCAACGTGTGGAAATCCTGAAGGCGCTGTTCCGGCATTGCGAAATCCTGATTCTGGACGAGCCGACCGGCGTGCTCACGCCTCAGGAGACCGACCAGCTCTTCGAAATCTTGCGGCTGCTGAATCGGCGCGGAACGACGATCCTGCTGATCACCCACAAACTGCGCGAGATTCTGGCGCTCACCGATACCGTCTCGGTCATGCGTCAAGGGGCAATGGTGGCCACCATCGCGACCGCGAGCGCCTCACGCGATCAATTGGCGGAATTGATGGTGGGAAGGAAAGTGCGACTGGATCTCGACAAGTCGCCCGCCATACCGGGCGAGGTCCGGTTGTCGGCCCGCGCACTTTCGTTCGGCGACTTTCGAGGCGTGGCGCGTGTGGCGGACGTGTCCTTCGAGGTTCGCGCCGGGGAAATCGTCGGCATTGCCGGGGTCTCCGGGAACGGGCAGTCGGAGTTGCTGGAGTTGTTGGCCGGCATTCGCCGGCCGAGCGCCGGATCGCTGCGGCTGGGCGGGCGCGAAGTCGATTCCGCCCGGCCCGGAAACCCGGCGGAGTTTCGCCGTCTGGGCCTTGCCCACGTGCCGGAAGACCGGCAACGGCTGGGATTGGTCGTCGGGTTTCCAGCCTGGGAATCGGCGGTTCTGGGCTATCAAGACGAGGCGGAATACACAAAGGGCTGGCTGACGCGACCGGTGGCGATCAGACGCGCGTGTGGCGGGATGATGGAACGCTATGACGTGCGGCCGCGAAATCCGCTTCTTGGCTCCTCGAAGTTCTCGGGCGGCAACCAGCAGAAGCTGATCCTGGCCCGGGAAATCGAGCGCCGCCCCGCCGTGCTTCTGGTGGGCCAGCCGACGCGGGGCGTCGATATCGGGGCCATCGCCTTTATCCATCGGCAATTGCTGGCGCTGCGCGATGCCGGTTGCGCCATCTTGTTGGTGTCGGTCGAGTTAGATGAGATCATGGCGCTCTGCGACCGGATCTTGGTCATGTTCCAGGGGCGGATCGTGGGCGAAGTGGCGGGCGAGGAGGCCGACGAACGCATGCTTGGCTTGATGATGGCCAATGCGCATCAGCGGGCGGAGGCCAGGGCGTGAGCGCACCCGCGATTCCATTGCCGGGCTGGATCGATGTCGGGCTGATGCCGCTCATCAACTTGGCGCAAGCGCTGATCGTTGGGGCGATCATCGTCGCCGCCATCGGCGCCGATCCCATCGAAGCCATGCGCCTGTTGGCCGTCGGCGCCGTCCAGGACGGCGTTGCCATCGGCTACACGCTGTTCTACGCCACGGATTTCATGTTTACCGGCCTTGCGGTAGCCGTGGCCTTTCATGCCGGCCTGTTCAACATCGGGGGCGAGGGCCAGGCCTATGTCGCCGGGCTGGGTGTGACCTTGACGGTGCTGGCTCTCGATTCCGCCATGCCGGGCGTTTTGTTGATACCCATGGCGCTTGCCGCCGCCGCTTTGTTCGGCGCCGCCTGGGCCTTCGTGCCGGCCTATCTGCAAGCCTATCGCGGCAGCCATGTCGTGATTACCACCATCATGTTCAATTTTCTGGCCGCGGCGCTGATGGTGTATGTGGGCTCGCATTTGTTGCTGCCGCCGGGCGAGATGCAGCCGGGGAGCCGGGAATTCGCCGATGCCGCGGGCCTGCCGCCAATGCACGAAGTCCTGCGCGGTCTGGGTGTCGCGATGCCGACCACGCCCCTCAATCTATCGATCCTGTGGGCGCTGATCTCAGCCTTCCTGGTTTGGGGGTTCTTGTGGCGTACGCGCTGGGGTTATGCGCTGCGCGCCGTCGGCCTGGCGCCGCGCGCGGCCATCTATGCCGGCATCTCGCCGCAACGAATGACGCTGGTCGCGATGTGTCTGTCGGGTGCGCTCGCCGGTGGGGTCGCGTTCAATCAATTGATTGGATATCATCACCGACTGCTGCTGGATTTCGTGGCCGGAGCGGGCTTTACCGGGATTGCCGTCGCGCTGATGGGGCGCAATCATCCGGTCGGGATCATCCTGGCGAGCTTGCTCTTCGGGGCTTTGTATCAGGGTGGCGCGGAGCTGGCCTTCGAGATTCCCACCATCACCCGGGACATGATCGTGGCCATCCAGGGCCTGATCATCCTGTTCTCCGGGGCATTGGCGTACATGAACCGCCCCTGGATCGCGCGGGCCTATTTTGCCCTTCGGCCCAGCACCCTGGCGGCGGAGGCGTGAGATGGACGAGTTCGGCATCATGCTGGTCTCGACCTTGGCCGCGACCTTGCGGGTGGCGACGACGCTGATCTTTGTTTCCCTGGCAGGGCTCTTCTCCGAGCGCTCGGGCATCATCGATATCGGGCTTGAGGGCAAAATGTTGGCGGCGGCCTTCGCGGCCGCTTGCGTGGCCAGCCTGACCGGCTCGGCCTGGGCGGCGCTGGCTGGCGCGATGCTGACCGCAACCTTGCTGGCCCTGCTGCATGGCTTGGCCTGCATCACCTATCGCGGGAACCAGGTGGTGAGCGGGGTTGCGATCAACATCATGGCCTCTGGCCTGACCGTTGTCCTGGGCAACGCTTGGTATGGGCGTGGCGGACAGACGCCGGATCTGCCGCCCGATGCGCGCTTCATGCCGGTCGAGTTTCCCGCCGCCGACCGGATCGGGGAATGGCCGATCCTGGGGCCGCTCTATTCATCGATTCTCGGCGGCCACAATTTGCTGGTCTATCTGGCGCTGGTGCTGGTGCCCGGCGCGTGGTGGTTGTTGTATCGGACCCGATTCGGATTGCGCCTACGCGCCGTTGGGGAGGAACCCAAGGTCGTCGACACCGCCGGCATCTCGGTCGCGATGCTGCGCTATCGCGCGGTGGCGATCTGCGGATTGCTATGCGGATTGGCCGGCGCCTATCTGGCGATCGCGCAGAATGCCTCGTTCACGCGCGACATGACGGCCGGCCAGGGTTTCATCGGGCTGGCGGCAATGATTTTCGGCAAATGGCGTCCTGGGCCCGCACTGGGCGCCTGTCTGTTGTTCGGATTGCTGGACGCGATCGCCATCAGGTTGCAAGGGGTCGAATTGGCTGGTATTGGCCAGGTGCCGGTCGAGGCCATCCAGGCGCTGCCCTATTTGCTGACGGTCGTGCTTCTGGCGGGGTTTGTCGGGCGAGCGCTGGCGCCCGGCGCCATCGGCCAGCCCTATGTGAAGGAGCGCTAGAGGTGGACCAGAGGCTTCTGGAGGCGGCGAGGAATGCCATGGCCAGCGCCCATGCACCTTATTCGCGGTTTCGCGTGGGGGCCGCTGTCCTCGCTGACAATGGCCGAATCTATGGCGGCTGCAATGTCGAGAACGCGGTCTATCCGGAGGGCATCTGCGCCGAGACAGCTGCCATCGCTTCCATGGTGTTGGATGGGGGCGGTCGCATTCTCGAGGTCGCGGTCATCGGCGAGGGGGCGGGGCTGGTAACGCCCTGTGGCGGATGCCGGCAGCGTATCCGGGAATTCGCCTCGGCGGCGGCCGGGATTCACGCCTGCGGACCGGAAGGGGTGAGGCGCAGTTACACCTTGGGTGAATTGCTGCCCCATGCCTTTGGCCCGGACCAATTGTCGTGACCGAGGCGGCTCGGATCATTCAGCAATCGAGGCCGGATTTCACGCCTCGCGTCGCAATCGTGCTTGGCTCTGGGCTGTCGTCCCTGGCAGGGCAAGTGGCCGATCCCATGGCGCTCTCCTATGCGCGCTTGCCCGGGTTTCCGGCAGTCGGCGTGGAGGGGCATGAGGGGCGACTGGTCCTGGGATGGATCGCAAAGACGCCGGTCGCGATGATGCAGGGCCGGGAGCACTTCTACGAGCACGGCCGAGCCGATGTCATGAAGCCCGCCATCCGAACGCTGCGCGCGCTCGGCGCGGAAATCCTGATCGTCACCAATGCTGCTGGCTCGCTCGACCCGGCGATGGGACCCGGATCGGTCATGCTGATTGGCGACCACATCAATCTGGTGCAGGCTTCGCCGCTGACGGGAGAAAATGGGAACAATCGTTTCGTCGACATGGTCGGCGCCTATGATTCAGATCTGGCGCTACGGGCCAGGGCGGCGGCGCTGGCGCTGAATATCCGCCTGCACGACGGCGTCTATGTATGGGTCTCCGGGCCGCAATTCGAGACCCCGGCCGAGATCCGCATGGCCGCCATGATTGGCGGAACGGCAATCGGCATGTCGACGGTGCCGGAGGTGATTCTCGCGCGCCATGGTGGCATGCGCGTGGCCGGATTCTCCATCATCACCAATCTGGCGGCAGGCATGGGCGCGAAGGGCCTGAGCCACGAACACACGATGCGGAACGCCGTCGAGGCAGCGGAAAAGCTGCGCCTTTTGCTCACGCGCCTGATCGAGGGTTTGGCGCCGTGACCCCGATGGCGCGCGCCCGCCAAGCCATCGGCCTCCTGGACCTGACCAGCCTGAACACCAACGACGACGATGCGCGCATCATGCAGCTATGCGCGCGGGCCAGGACCCCGATGGGCGACGTGGCGGCGGTCTGCGTCTGGCCGCGCCTGATTGGGGTTGCGCGGCGCTCCCTCGAGGGCACCCCGATCAAGGTGGCAGCGGTCGCTAATTTTCCCTCCGGCGCTCCGGATGTCGCCGCGGCAATCGCCGAGTCCAGGTCGATCGTGGCGC
The DNA here is from genome assembly GCA_964542425.1 of uncultured Rhodospirillaceae bacterium. Taxonomy (GTDB): domain Bacteria; phylum Pseudomonadota; class Alphaproteobacteria; order Dongiales; family Dongiaceae; genus Dongia_A. The sequence continues at coordinate 64,477 of CAZIUB010000031.1, forward strand.
AAGGTGGGGACGAGGTCGATGTCGTGTTCCCCTACAATTCTTGGTTGAACGGCGCGCACGAGCTTGGCCGCCGATTGGTCGGCTTGTGTCGCCAGGCCTGCGGGACCAAAGCGCGCCTCAAGGTGATCATAGAGGCCGGCTGCCTATGGCGGGACCAGATCATCCTCGAGGTTTCGCGCGAGGCGATCGCGGCCGGCGCCGATTTCATCAAGACATCGACCGGCAAGAGCGCCATTTCGGCCACGCCCGAGGCGGCGAGGGTGATGCTGGCCGCGATCAAGGAGAGCGGCGGAATGTGTGGGCTGAAAGTGTCGGGTGGCATCCGCGATGCCCAGGCCGCCGCTGGTTACCTTGACATCGCCGCTCGCGCGATGGGCGAGGACTGGATTTCGCCCGCGACCTTCCGTTTCGGCGCCAGCGGCGTCCTTGACAATCTTCTCGCGGTCGCGGCCGGGCAAACCGAGGTTCAACGCCGGGGTGGCTATTGATGCTGCCCCAGGAGATCATTCGCAGGAAACGCGACGGATATCCGTTATCCGTGGAGGAAATCGATTTTTTCGTGCGCGGCCTGACCGATGGGTCCGTCGGCGAGGGACAGGTGGCCGCGCTGGCCATGGCGGTCTTCTTTCGCGGCATGGACATGGCCGAGCGCGTGGCCCTGACCCAAGCCATGACACGCTCCGGTGAGGTCATCGATTGGTCGAATGTTGGTCTCTCCGGGCCGGCGGTCGACAAGCACTCGACCGGTGGAGTCGGGGACAAGGTTTCGGTCATGCTGGCCCCGATCGCGGCGGCCTGCGGGTGCCATGTGCCGATGATTTCCGGGCGCGGGCTCGGCCATACCGGGGGTACACTGGACAAGCTCGATTCCATCCCCGGTTATCGCACGCAGCCCGACACTGCGCTGTTCCGGCGCGTGGTACGGGAAGTGGGTTGCGCGATCGTCGGGCAGACCGCGAATCTGGTGCCTGCGGACAAGAGGCTCTACGCGATCCGCGACGTGACCGCGACCGTCGAATCGGTGCCGCTCGTCACCGCCTCGATCCTGTCCAAGAAGCTCGCGGCCGGGCTGGATGGCCTGGTGATGGACATCAAGACCGGAAATGGCGCCTTCATGGAAACACCGGAAGCGGCGCGGGAGCTGGGCGAAAGCATCGTCGGCGTGGCTTCTGTCGCCGGGTTGCCGACTCGGGCGCTGATGACCGACATGAATCAGGTGCTGGGACGCAGTGCTGGCCATACCGTCGAGATTCGCGAGGCGATCGACTTCCTGACCGGCAAGAACAGGGAAGAGCGCCTGGCGACGGTGACCCTGGCGCTGGCCGCGGAAATGCTGCTCACGATTGGCATCGCCGACAATCCTGACCAGGCGCGAATCAGTGCCGATGCTGGCCTCAATTCCGGGCGCGCGGCGGAAATCTTCGCGCGAATGGTGGCCGCCATGGGTGGACCCTTGGACCTTCTGGAGCATGCGGACAAGCATCTGGCCCGGGCGCCCGTGGCGCGGGCGGTCATTGCCGAAAGCCGGGGCTGGATCGCGTCAATGGATACGCGGGCGATCGGATTGACGCTCATCGATTTGGGAGGTGGCCGCCGCCGGGTCGAGGATGCAATCGATCATCGCGTGGGGCTGAGCGATCTGCGCGCGATCGGCGCGGAAGTGGGGCCGGATCTGCCGCTGTGCCTAGTGCACGCAGCCGAGGAGGCCGGCGCCGAGCGGGCCGCCGCCGCCATTCGGGCCGCGATCACCATCGGCGACGCGCCTGGAGTTCCGAGCCCGGTCATCGTCGATCGAATCGTGCCATAAATAGACATGCCCCGAGCCATCATCCTGGTCCTGGATTCGTTCGGCATCGGCGCCACCGAGGACGCTGCGGATTTCGGCGACCGAGGTGCCGACACCCTGGGCCATATTGCCGAGGCATGCGCCAGCGGTAGTGCCGATTGCGCGGGATTGCGGGCCGGAGCGCTTAGGCTTCCCAATCTGGCGCGCTGGGGCCTTGGTCAGGCGGCGGCCCTCAGTTCAGGGCGGGTGCCGGCCGGGTTGGCCATCGATCGCGTTACCGGTGCCTATGGTTGCGCCGCCGAGCGGAGCCGTGGCAAGGATACGCCAAGCGGCCACTGGGAAATCGCCGGCTTTCCGGTCGATTTCGATTGGGGCTATTTTCCACGCACGGTGCCGTGTTTTCCCACGGACCTGACCGATCGGCTGATCGCCGAATTCGAGTTGCCGGGAATCCTCGGTAACAAACATGCTTCGGGAACCGAAATCATCGCCGAGCTTGGCGAGGCCCATCTCCGCACCGGCCAGCCAATCTGCTACACCTCCGCCGATAGCGTGTTCCAGGTGGCGGCGCACGAGCAGCGTTTCGGCCTGGACCGGCTCTATCGATTGTGCGCGCGGGCCAAGGAATTGCTGGAGCCGCTGAGCGTGGTGCGGGTGATCGCGCGGCCGTTTTTGGGCGAGGATCGGGCCAGCTTTCGACGCACCGCCAAGAGACGCGACTACACCACGCCACCGCCCGGAGAAACGCTGCTGGACCGGTTGGTGGCTCGAGGCGGGACAGTCTGGTCGGTGGGCAAGATCGCCGATATCTTTGCCGGCCGGGGCATCACCGAGGCTCTCAAAGCAGACGACAACCAGGGGCTATTCGATCGAACGCTGGAGGCAATGAATCGCGCGCCCGATCGATCGCTCATCTTCGCGAATTTCGTGGATTTCGACATGCTCTACGGCCATCGCCGCGACGTACTGGGCTATGCCGCCGCGCTGGAGGCATTCGACCGGCGAATCCCGGAGCTGGAATCCCGCCTGGTGCCGGGCGATCTGGTTCTGGCGACCGCCGATCATGGCTGCGATCCAACCTGGCCTGGCACCGACCACACGCGCGAGCATGTCCCGGTTCTTTTCACGGGCGCGACCCCGAAACCCGGATCGCTGGGCCGGCGCCGGAGTTTCGCCGATATGGGCCAGACACTGGCCGGCCACCTCGGCCTGGGCAAACTCGCATTCGGAGAGGCGTGCTTCTGATGCAAGGTCTTGGCCCCTTTGCTCCGGCACGGCGGTTCCCCGCACCGGTCGGTGGTCTGGCGCCGGACATGTTCACCGCCTTCGATGAGGACGGTTACCTGGTCCTCGAGGACTTCGTGGCACCCTCGGCCTGCGACCGATTGCGGTCCCGTGCGATGGAGCTGGTGGCGGAATTTGACCCGAACGAACACCGAACCGTGTTTTCGACCGCGACACGGGCCCATGCGGCCGAAACCTATTTCCAGGAATCCGGCGACAAGATCCGCTTCTTCTTCGAGGAGGGGGCATTCGACCAGCACGGCACATTGCTTCAGGAAAAGGCCTTGTCGATCAACAAGATCGGGCACGCGATGCACGATCTCGACCCGGTGTTCGAGGTATTTTCACGCGCCCCGGCGTTGAAATCTCTTGCCGAGAGCCTACCGCTCCGCCGGCCGCTGCTGTTGCAATCCATGTACATTTTCAAGCAGCCACGGATCGGTGGCGAGGTTGCCTGGCACGTCGATTCGACCTATCTCCATACCGATCCGCCAAGCTGCATCGGGCTATGGTTCGCGCTTCAGGATGCCAGCCTGGAAAATGGCGCGATGTGTTGCATGCCCGGCGCACACCGTGGCGGTTTGCGCTCGCGGTTCCTGCGCCGAGACGGAAAACTGGTGACCGAGCAATTGGCATCGACTCCCTGGCCGGACGCGCCCATCGTGGCGCTGGAGGCGCGCAAGGGGACCCTGGTGCTCTTGCACGGGCAATTGCCGCATCGCAGCAACGCCAATTTTTCAGATCTTTCGCGGCACGCGTTCACGCTGCACCTGATCGACGGGGCCTGTGCCTATTCCGCCGACAACTGGCTCGTCAGGCCGGAGAGTTTTCCAGTCCGTGGGTTTTGATTACTGTACTCTTAACTGGGTCTTCAGGAAGTCGTGTGGGTAAATTTGGGTCATTTTAGAACGCCGGCAGCATGCATGTGAGCACCTTGAGCCGTAAATATTCCTGGTCGTGCAAGCCATAAGCTCGGCGCCGGATGACGCGGATTTTGTTGTTGAGGCCTTCGACGAAGCCGAGCGAGACCTTCAGGAAGTCACGGTCAAGCTGCACGTCCGCAACCTGTGCCGCAAGTTGGCGACCAAGAACCGGACCCAGATTGCCGTTCGCCTGGCACAGATCAGTCACTTTGCGTGATCTTGGAAGCGCGGCGTTTCTCGATTGCAAGCGTGATCCGCGCCGGGCATGCCTGATCGGTTTAGGGCGCATTATTCCTGACATGGGTTTGGTGTAGGCACTCGGCCTGGATAGCAACTCGCTACCGGCATAGGGCCAATCCCGGGCACCGCCGTATTTATCCGTGATGCGAATTCCCACGCTAATGCGCGTCGCCGATGCCCTCGGCGTAGGGTTTGTAATTCTCCGGAACCGGATCGCCCTCGCCGATAAGAAAACCGACTAGACCGCGCTCAAGCCGCGACAGCGCGTGATCCACTAGGATGAAACGGCCCGGCACATCGAGTTTTGACTCCGTCACGACGGCGCCGCCGGGCGGCACGGACACTGTCTGCACGCCTTGTGACGGAAAGTCATCGCGGATTCAAGTAGCCAGTGCATAAAGTTTAGCGGCGTCTGGACAGAGCGTAAAAGACCTCGTTGGGCGTTTTGAATCCGAGCGATTTTCTGGGCCTGCGGTTGAGCTGGCGTTCGACCTTCGCGACCGTGGCTTGATGGATTGTAGTGAAGTCCGTGCCTTTCGGGAAGAAGTCACGGATGAGG
>CAZIUB010000032.1:0-13134 GCA_964542425.1 uncultured Rhodospirillaceae bacterium
AGGCTCCTGGCTGGGTAAACTCGAGAATGCTATTGTCGGTCACGGCGTATCACTCCTTTGCTGGAGAAGTGGAGGCGTCGAACACCCCCACGATACGCCGCCTTACCCTCTCACGCCGTCACCAACTTCCGCGCATAGCTCGCCTTCAGCTTGCCGAGTTCGCCGTCGTACTCCTCCTCGACGAGCTTGTTGCCGGTCGCCGCCATCCACGGCTCGTAATAGGCCTTGCGCTGGCTTTCCGAATAGGCGCCGCCCCAAGAGACGGCGGTCAGGGAGCCTTCGGCGGCGGCCGGGGCGGGCGTCAACGCGCCGGCCACGAGCACGGCCGCGATCAGGCCGGTGGTCAGAAGATGCAGCTTCATTGTCGTAAGCCCTCCCGTTAGGGCCGGGCGGGAAACGATTTCCCGACCCAGGCTTGCTGTCGCGCCCCTCCTTGGTTCCGGCCCCCGCCGGAGTAGCATTCACCGGACCGGTAGTCATCCCGAAGGCGCCAAGGCCCGCGGTCCAAGACACGATCGCGCTAGAACGCGTCCAGCGCCCGGCAATCCTCCGCGTGCCAGCCGATTCGGATGGTGGCGCCCGGCGAAAGCGCGGGCGTGCCCTCCGAATTCGGCACCTTGATGATGAAATTGCTGCTGTCCAGGACGGCGACCCGGGCCCGCGTGTGGTCGCCCAGATAGATCAGCTCCTCGACCCGGGCCTCGAACACGTTGGCGATGCCGGCGCCGTTGGGGTTGATGCGCACCCGCTCGGGGCGCAGCGAAAGCGTGGTCGCCGAGCCCGATTCACCGATCCGGACCGCGAGCGCCCGCACCTCGCCATGCTCGCCGATCCGCACCCGACAAAGTCCCCCCTCGCGCGACACCACGGTTCCGACGAGGCGATTGTTCTCGCCGATGAATTGCGCGACGAAGGAATTCTCAGGCCGCTCGTAGAGATCCGCCGGCGTGGCCAGTTGTTGGATGGCCCCGTCGTTGAAGACGGCGACGCGGTTGGACATGGTGAGCGCCTCGGCCTGGTCGTGGGTCACGTAGATGACGGTGACGCCCAGGTTTGCGTGGATGTGCTTGATCTCGATCTGCATGTGCTCGCGCAACTGCTTGTCGAGGGCGCCCAGGGGCTCGTCCATCAGCACCAGTTTCGGGTCGAAGACCAGGGCGCGGGCCAGCGCCACCCGCTGCTGCTGGCCGCCGGACAATTGCCCGGGCCGGCGCTTGCGCATCTTCGACAACTGGACCATGTCCAGCGCGCGCTCGACCGGCTCGGCATCGATCTCATTCCCGCCTCCGCGCCCGAGGCAAGGGGGCGCTCCGAACGCATGTTTGGGACGCTCCAGGGCCGCCTGCCGCAGGAGTTGCGGGCGGCCGGAATCACCGGCATGGATGCCGCCAACCGCTACTTGCGCGAGGTGTTCGTGCCCGCCCACAACGTCCGCTTTCACGGGCCCGCCAGCGAACCCGGCACCGCCTTCATTCCCTATGTCGGGCGCGATCTGGCAGATGTTCTGTGCGTCCAGGAAGAGCGCGTGGTCGGCAATGACAACACGGTACGATACAACGGGCTGTCATTGCAGATCCCGCCCGATCGCCACCGCCATCACTACGTTAAGGTCAAGGCGCGGGTGCACGAATACCCCGATGGCCATCTGGCCGTATTTCATGGTCCGCGCTGCCTGGCGCGTTACCACGCCGACGGCCGGCCCATCGGCGAGAAGATCAATGCCAAATCAGCCGCTTAAATCCGTTGGGCGGCCGTGCCATGTGGGGATGTGGACAACGAAAACTCGTTGCCCACATCCCCACAGGGCCACGAACAACAGCGGTCAATTGATGTGCTATGAAAATCGGTCATTTTAACTTGCTACCGACACGGTTTTCTCCGTCTTCCGGCAGGCGGAAGGCGGATTAACCAATTAAATTCGATCCCATGGAGGGATTGGCAACCAAACCAATCGAGTCCGCTGATCATGGGCCGCGCCCGATCCAATGCTCAAAGGGCCTTTCCGCACCCGAACAGCGGCGGATCTTAGGCCGCGCTCTTCAAGTGTCCGCCTTGTCGCAGCCAGTCGAGGGTGTCGTCGAGAGCGTACCGGAACCGAACGAACAGGCGGTCGATATCGGCTTCGGTCGAGATCATCGGCGGACAGAAGGCAATCGAATCCCCGATCGAGCGCAGGATCAGCCCACGCTCCTGCGCCATCTGGATCAGGGTTGGTCCGACTTGGAGGCCGGGCTCGAAACTTTCCTTCGTCGCCTTGTCGCGTACCAGTTCGACCGCACCCACCAGGCCCACGCCGCGCGTCTCGCCGACCAAATTGTGATCGGCGCATTCGTGGAGCCACATCAGGAAGTGCGGGGCCAGCGCCGCCGCGTGCTCCATGATCTTGCGCTCCTCGTAGATCTTGAGGGTTTCCAGCGCCACGGCGGCGGCCACCGGATGCCCGGCATAGGTGATGCCATGGCCGAAGGTGTTGTACTTGGCGCTGTTGTCGCGGATCGCCTCATAGACCCGCTGGTTGATCAGGATTGCCGAGATCGGCATCACGGCGGCCGACAATTGCTTGGCCATGCTCATGATGTCGGGTTTCAGGCCGAAGGTCTGACTGCCCCAGAACCTGCCGGTGCGCCCGAAGCCGCAGATCACCTCGTCGGCGACCAGCAGGATGTCGTATTTGCGCAAAACCGCCTGGATCTTCTCGAAATAGGTCGGGGGCGGCACGATGACGCCGCCGGCACCCATCACCGGCTCGGCGAACATGGCGGCGACCGTGTCGGGGTCCTCGCGCAAGATCAGCGCCTCGAGATCGGCGGCGCAGCGGCTGGCGAATTCCTCCTCGGTCTCGCGTTCGAGGCCGTGGCGGTAGTGATGCGGGCACGAGGTATGCAGGATGCCCTCGATCGGCAGATCGAAATCCTTGTGCATCAATGGCAAGCCGGAGAGCGAGGCGGTGGCGAGCGTCACCCCGTGATAGGCGCGGATGCGCGAGATGAACTTCTTCTTGCGCGGCCGGCCGATCGCGTTGTTGAAGTAGCGGACCATCTTGATGATGGTGTCGTTGGCCTCCGACCCGGAATTGGCGAAGAAGGCCTTGGACATCGGCACGGGTGCTATTCCGACCAGCTTCTCGGCCAATTCCACGGTCACGCCGGCCACTTTGTGGGTGAAGGTGTGGTAGTAGGGCAGCGTGCGCAACTGGCGGACCGCGGCCTCGGTCAGGCGCGGCTCCTCGCCAAAGCCCAAGGACGAGCACCACAGGCCCGACAGGCCGTCGATGTATTCCTTGTCGAATTCGTCGTAGACGTGAATTCCCTGGCCACGGGTGATCACGAGCCCGCCTTCCTCCTCGTTGCGCTTGGCGTTGGTAAAGCCGTGCATGTGGAAGGCAGCGTCCTTGGCGGAGAGCGAATTGGGTCTTGGGCTCATGAGATGGATCTTTCCAGACAGGTGGACAAAACCAGGAAACCCGCCACCAATGGCAAGCTCCGCCGAATCCCACAGAATATCTTCCGGCAACGAGGTCTAGTCAAATCGGGCAATTGGGCGCGACCCTATGGCTCGGCTCGCCCCTACGTATTATCGTGGCGCCGCGGACGCCTGGCCGGCGAGGGAGATATCCGATGGCAACCGATCTTGGTCAATTCATTGCCGCCATGCGCGAGAAGGCGGCCGGTGCCGGCTCGCCGGCGGATTGCGTCACGGCGGTGGCGCCGTTGTTGTGGGAACTGGTGGGGCGCGCCAGCGAAATCCTCCGGCAGGAGCATTACCAGGCCCATCCCGATCACTACGCGCGCAATCCGCTCTATGTCGACGAGAAGGGGGGATTGTCGCTGTTCGCCATCGTGTGGTCGCCGGGACAATGGACGCCCATCCACGATCACGGCACCTGGGGCGTGGTGGCGGTGGTCGATGGTATTCTTGAGGAGCGCAATTACATTCGCATCGACGACCGCCGATCGGCGCATGAGAACATCAAGCTGGCGCGCGGCGGAATCAGCCTGTTGAATTCCGGCTCGGTCACCAGCTTCGTGCCCAATCCGGACCATATCCATGTGACTGGCGTGCCGGCGGAAAGAAATCGCGCGGTCAGCCTGCACCTTTATGGGCGGGTGATGAACGATTACTACGTCTATGACCGGGAGAAGGGCACGCGCAAGCTGATCAGCGTCGACTTCAACCAGTAAGGGACCGCCTGAAATGGGCCCGGAAAAGAAAACCGCCTTCGACTGGGTCGAGGCGCGGATGGGCGACCTCTCGGACTGGAACCAGATTATTTGGCACTGGGCCGAGACGGCCATGCGCGAATATCGATCCGCCGCCTGGTATGTCGAGCGGTTGACGGCCGAGGGATTCGAGGTGGAGGCCGGTACCGGCGGCATGCCGACCGCCTTTGGCGCCCGTTTCTCGATGGGCCAAGGGCCGGTGCTCGCATGCTATTGCGAATACGACGCTGTTCCCGGCAATTGCCAGGCGGCGAGCACGCGCCAAGAACCGCGCGCCGGACTCTCGCCATCCGCGCCGGGCCACACCGATCCGCATTCGGCCCTGGGCATCTCGGTCCTGGGGGGAGCGCTCGCCACCAAGGCGGCGATGGAGCGGCACGACATTTCCGGAACCATCGTGGTGTTCGGCGAACCCGCGGAAAAGCTCCGCCTCTCCAAGCCGGTGCACGCGGCCAAGGGCTATTACGACGGGCTTGACGCCGCGATCAGCTTTCACCCGACCTACATGCTGCCGCTGGCGAACACGGTTCGATGGGACACTCATTGCGGCGTCGCTTACGGGTGCGTCTACAGCTTCGAATGCGGCGCGCCGGAGAGTTGGATGTCGGCCTCGACCGATAGCCCGATGCCGGCCAGTCACATCGCCGCTCGCGCGCCCGGAGCGACCGATGCGCTCTTTCACATGTTCGGGCTGACCAAGCAGACGCAATCCAACATGCTGCCCTTTACCAGCGGCTGGTCGATCAGCGAGGCGATCCTGGTCGCCGGCCAGGCGACGGCCGATAATCTGCCGGCGGGATTGGCTCAGATCCAGTATCTATGGCGCACGCCGACGATCGAGATGGCGGAACTGGTCGCGCGCGTGCTGGACAACAACGCCGAGGCGGCCGCCAAGGCGGCGTTCTGCGACTGGCGCAAGATCTGGGTGACCAAGTCGCGCCCCGGCTTGCCCAACCACGTGCTGGCCAGGGCGACCTTTCGCAATATCGAGCTTGCCGGCGCGCCGCGCTGGGAGGGGGAGGCGATATCGCTCGCCCAGGCGATCCAGCGCGAACTGGGTCTTGCGCCCATGGCGCGCCCCTATATGGATGAAAGCGAACGGATGATCGATCCCGAAGCGGCGGAGCGATTGCTGCGCCAGCATCTGCCGCCTTCGCAACTCAATTCCACCAGCGACGATTACACGGAATATTGCTGGCATTGCCCGAGTGCGCGGTTCTATATCGCGCGCCCGATGATGAAGGCGCCCGCGGGCTTTGCCTATCCTTCCTGGGCGATGAACGCGCTAGGAGGCCTGAGGCCCTGCATCGATCCCATGATCCGGAGCGCGGCCAAGACGATTGCCGGAACGCTGCTGGATCTCTTGACCAAGCCCGATCTATTGCGCCAAGCCGGCGATGAGTTTCGCGACCGCACCGGGGGTGGTGTCGGTGGCACGCAATGGATGGCGCCATTGTTGCCGAAGGATTTCCGCGTGCCCCATGATTTGCGCTGGCCGGAATACATCACCACCCAGCGCGGGACCGAATGGTGGATTCCGACGGCGATCGTGTGAAATTGCCGCATTGATCGACCCGGAGGGAGTCAGGGAAGTTCGCGAAATTCACCCAGGATGTGCCAGCAGATAGCCGCGATCACTAGCGATCCGCCAAGAAAGCTGGCGAGCGGCGGCACCTCGCCGAAGGCGAGCCAAACCCAGAGCGGGGAGAAGGGGACTTCGGTCGCACTCAATAGTGCCGCCTGAACCGAGGGGATGCGCCTCGCTCCGATCGTGTAGAGGCCAAGCCCCAACCCCTGGGTGACGATCCCGAACCCGGCCAACAACGCCAATTGCGGGCCAGAGACCGAGAGCGGCGCAGCGAAGGGGAGCGCGATCAGCATGGCCACGAAACCGGAAAGTGCCGCGGCTTCGAGCATCGGCAGATCGCGATTGCGGCGCATGATCACCGTCATGATGGCCATGCTGAAGGTCATGAGCAGCGCCATCAGATCGCCCAGCAGCCGATCGCCGGATATGGCGATGGCCGCGCCAAAGGAGCCGCCCAACATCACCAATACACCCAATCCGGCGATCCCGCTCGCGATCAGCGTTCGTGTGAGAGCGCGTTCGCCGAGCCACGCCCAGGCGAGGCCCGCGGTCCAGAACGGCAGCGTGGCGTAGATGATCGTCACGTTGGCGATGCTGGTATTCCTGAGGGCGGTGATGAAGGCGAGCTTGCCCAGGGCCGAGATCACGATCAGCAGCAAGGCGGTCGGCGCGAGGACGCGCCGGAAGTCCAACACCAGGCGACGGCGCTCGATCATCGCCAGCGCGAAAATCGACAGGCAGCCGAACAGCCCACGCCAGAACAGGATGGTCCACACGTCGGGCGTGAGGCCGCGAATGAAGAGGCCCGATGTGCTCCAGGCAATCGCCGAGGCAAGGACCAGGGCAAAACCCAAACGGTCCAGTTCGGCGCGCTGCTGGGATCGCGATGATGGCTCAGGCATGCGCTGGGATTTCCGGAATCACGACGATGCCCGGCCCAATTGGATCAGGCGCGCCATGGCCACGACACCCAGATAGGGACCGAATGCCATCAGCGCCAGCACCATCGGCCAGCCGAGGAGATCGGCCGCGATCGGTGTTACCTGCAGGGTGCCGATGGTGAGCAGGAAACCCAGACACGTCTGCAGCGTCAGCAAGGAGCCGGCCAGGTCCGGCGGCGCGTTATCCGCGACCAGCGCCGAGAATTGCGCGGAATCGGGGATGATGGCGATCCCCCAGACGATGATGAGCATCACGGTCAACCAGGCCGGGCCGCCGAAACTGGCGGCGGTCGACAAGGCCGCCGTGCCGCTCACGCACATCGCCGCCAGCGCCACCCACGCCTTGCCGATGCGATCGGCGAGGAGGCCGGCAATGACGCAGGCGATGCCGCCAAGCCCGATCGCCACGAAGGTCGTGATCCGCGCCAATGCGATCGCCTCCGATGGCGCCATGGTCAGCGCGAAGGACGCGGTCGCGGCCGCCGCGATCCAGGCCCACATCGCATACAATTCCCACATGTGGCCGAAATACCCGAGATAGGCCAGGCGAATCCGACGATCGCTCCAGGCGATGAGGATGGCACCGGGCTCAAAGCGAAGGGCGCGCGCATGATATGGGCCCAGTCGGATTGCCAGTGCCAGCAACCCGGCCAATAGAGCGGTGGCGCTGGTCGCAAGGATGGTCATGCGCCAGTCGGTTCCGCTGAGATATGCCCAGAAGTAGGGCAGCGACTTGCCCAACGTAAGCGCGCCCACGATCAGGCCAACCAGAAACCCCCTGTCCTTGATGCCCCATCCGACCGCGATCTTCATGCCGACGGGATAAACACCCGCAAGGAGGAAGCCGCACAGGAAGCGTAGCAGGATGGCGCCATCGCCCCCGGGCGAAACCACGAGCAGGCCCAGATTGGCGATTGCCGCCAGGATCGCCGATGCTCCCAGCACCAGGCGCGGATCGAGGCGATCGGCGATACCCGTCGCGGCGATTAGAAGCGCGCCCGTGACAAAGCCGGCCTGCACGCTGCTGGAGAGGAGCGCCTGGCGCGCCGGGCCGATCATGGCGTCACGAATCATGTCCGGAAGAATGGCGGCGGACACGAACCACAGGCTCATGCCCATGACTTCGACCAGTGCCAGAATGGCGATCGACTGGAATTTGGCCCGAAAGATCATGCGGCGACTTTGGTTCACGCCACGGCGATCACAGTATCGCGCGCAGGGCTGCGATCAGCCGGTCGATTTCGGCATCGTCGTTGTAGTGCGCTAGCCCGATGCGAACCACGCCATCCTCGGCCCTCAGTCCCAGCGCCTTCACCAGGCGCGCCGCCCAGAAATCGCCGTGCCCGATGGCGATGCGATGCCGGCGCAGACCGGCCACGATCTCGGCCGATTTCCTTCCCTCGATCCAGAAGGCGATGACCGGTGCCAGCCTGCCATCGGAACTGGGCCGCCTGCCCACGAAGCGCAGGCCGGGAACGGATTGCAAGTGTTCGACGAGGCGCTCGGCAAGCCTCGCCTCGTGCCGGCCGAAGAGCGCATAGACGCCCCGGACCCGGGCGTGGAAATCATTGTGCCGGTCGCTCGAATGGTGGCGGTCGAGTGCCTCGAAATAATCGCCGATGCCGAGGCTGGCGGCGGCGAATTCGTGATTCGGGCCGCCGGGCAACAGCTTGTAGCCGATATCGTCGTCGGCGATGAAAAAGTGATTCTGGTTCCGGGCCATGCGCAGCAATTCGCGCCGGCCAAAGAGCACCGATTGGTGCGGACCGAAGACCTTGTACAGGCTGAAGACATAAAAATCGATTCCGAGCGCCTTCACGTCCATCGGAAAATGCGGCGCGAAGGCGGTGCCATCGACAAAGGTCCAGGCGCCGGAATCGTGGATTTGCCGGACAAGCGCGGGCACATCGTGCACGATCGAGGCCAAATTGGAACAATGGGTGAAGGCAACGAGGCGCGTGCGGGGCCCGAGCAATTCGCCCAGCTGCTCGTATCGCAGGACGCCGGTCAGGGGATCGACCTGCCATTCGCGGATCACCAACCCGAATTCCTCGAGCCGGCGCCAGGCTCCCACATTGGCCTCGTGGTCCTGCTCGGTGACGATGATCTCGTCGCCCGGCTTGAACAATGGCCGCAGCGCCTGGGCCATGAGATAGATGTTCATGGTCGTGGAGGGGCCAAGCATTATCTCGTCCGGCCCGGCATTGATGAACTCGGCCAGCAGGCGCTTGCCCCGCGCGATGCGCTCGGTCGCGAGAAGCGAGGATGGAAACTCCCAATTCGGCTGCACCTGGCTTTGGCTCATGTATTCGACCACGCGCTCGATGACCTGGCGCGGCACATAGGTGCCTCCGGCATTCTCGACGAACACCCAACCATCGGCGAGCGGCGGGAATTGCGCGCGGACGAATTCGGTGTCCAGCGATTTGCGGGCCGGTGGCGGCATGTGCCTATCCGCTTGCGTCACGACGGAATCTTGCCGCCATGGGCGTTGGACCAGGAATCGGGGTCGCCCAGGAAGGCGCGGATTTCGCGCTCATCCTCGGCCGTCAGTCGGCCCAGCGCGCTCGCGGCTTCGAGCACATCCCACCAGGTGGCGAGACCCAAAAGCGTCACCCCCATATCCGAAAGCGTTTTGATCGCTTGGGGAAAGATGCCGTAATGAAAGACCACCAGGGCGTGGCTGACGTGGCCGCCCGCTTCGCGGATGGCGTTGATGAAATTCACCTTGCTGGCGCCATCGGTCGCCAGATCCTCGACCAGGAGCGTGCGCCAGCCCTCGCGGAAATCGCCTTCGATCTGGGCGTTGCGCCCGAACCCCTTGGGCTTCTTGCGCACATAGGCCATCGGCAGTTCCAGGCGATCGGCGATCCAGGCGGCGTAGGGAATGCCGGCGGTCTCGCCGCCGGCGATCACATCCAGGCTCTCGAAACCGATCTCGGCCTCGATGCGCGCGACCGCCAGATCGACGACCTTGCGCCGGCCACGGGGAAAGCCGATCAGGCGCCGGCAATCGACATAGACCGGGCTCGCGCGCCCCGAGGTCAGGATGAAAGGCTCGTTCGGGCGGAACAGGACCGCATTCACCTCAAGGAGAATGCGCGCGACAACCGGCGCGGAAGGATGGGCGGCGTTCTTTGTCATGGGGGTGGTCCTGGGCCGGTCCTCGCGAGCTCCCTTCTACCGGCTAGGAAGGGCTTGTGCCAACTTCCAAATAAGGATGACACATGAGCCGCAACCGTTGTTCCACGAAAGTCGGGCCGCGCATTGCTCGATGACAATACCCGCCGGCGCGCACGGGCGGGGCGAATTGGCTCGAATCACCGATCCGCGACGGCGGGTACAGGGGCGCAATTGTTAACCAATCCCTATCCGCTTTGGGTTAGGATATGCACGGAAGTAAAGGCGGAATCGCTGGATGACGAACGGACCCATGTCGTTGGCGCGTCGGCTCCTGTTCGGGGCCAAGGCCGGGACGGGCGCACCCGGGCCGGAATCCGAGGGGCGCGCGGGCGGGCGTTCGCAGCCGGAATCGAAGCGGCCCTTCCGGCTGCTGTCGATCGATGGCGGTGGCATTCGCGGCATCCTGCCGGCGATGGTGTTGGCCGATCTGGAACGGCGCACCAATCGGCCCGTCGTCGAACTCTTCGACATGATCGTGGGCACCTCGACGGGAGGATTGTTGGCGCTGGCGGTTGCCTGCCCCGATGCGAGCGGCAAGCCCCGGCATAGCGGGCGCGACATCATCCGGCTTTACGAGGTCGAGGGACCGCGCGTGTTCTCGCGCACCGTCTGGCACAAGATCCGCGCGGTCGGCAATTTGACCGAGGGCAAATATCCTTCCTCGGGCATCGAGGGCGTGCTCGAGGATTACTTCGGCGAGACCAGGCTTAAGGACGCGCTCTGCGACGTCATCGTGCCGGCCTACGAAATCGAGCGGCGGTTTCCGTTCTTCTTCAAGGTCAGCAACGCGCGCCAGAAATCCTATTACGATTATCCGATGAAGATCGTGATTCGCGCCGCTACAGCGGCACCCACCTACTTCGAGCCGGCGCAGATCCCGATCGACGGGCCCAACGATTATTACGCGCTGGTGGATGGCGCGCTCTATGCCTACAACCCGGCCCTTTGCGCCTATGTCGAGATGCTGAATCGCTACCCGCAATACGATTCGATCATCCTGGTTTCGCTGGGAACCGGCGAATTGACCAGGCGGCTCCCGTTCGAGGAGGTCAAGGATTGGGGTGCGGCGCGCTGGGCGCAGCCGGTCTTCGCGTTGATGAGCGATGGCCTGTGCGACGTGGTGCATTACCAGTTGCAGCAGCTCCTGCCCGATCTTCCGGGCGGCGAGAAGCAATATTACCGGTTCCAGGTGCGCCTCGACGTTGGCAATGACGACATGGACGATGCCAGCAACACGAATATCCGCGTTCTCAAGCTCCTGGGCGAGGATTTGCTTCAGGCAAACCGCGCCGACCTCCGGCAATTGGCGGAGCGGTTGTCGGCCCATGCGCCGCCAAGGCAGGGGCCCGAAACGCCCAACCGCTACGGCGAGGCCGAGCCGGCGGGCGCCGATCGCGAAGCCTAGTAGTGCCAACTTCCGAAAATGCGTGATCCATGAAACGCACCCATGCTTCCACGAAAGTTGGCACATCGTGCCAAATGCCGGTACCCGCGGTATTGTGCTGGCGGAGTCACATCGCCGAATCGGCCGGCCGTGAATGCGGGTACCGGGCCCGCGCGACGGCCGCCGCCGCCGGTTCCGATTGATGGTTTTTCCAGAATGTCGTCGGTCCTGGCGGAACGAGTTGGGCAAATTGCGATCCTACGCCTGAACCGGCCCGAGAAGCGCAACGCGCTCAACCTTGCGACCTGGCGCGAACTGGCGAGCGTTTTCCAGGAATTGGCGGGCGAGAGGACCTTGCGCTGCATCGTGCTGATGGGCCAGGGCGGGCACTTCGCCGCCGGCGCCGACATCGCCGAATTCAGGCAAGCGCGCGCCAATACCGACCAGGCCGAGACCTATGGCCAGATCATGCTGGAGGCGCTTGTCGCGATCCGCGATTGCCCGCATCCCACCATCGCCGCCATCGAAGGCATGTGCGTGGGCGGCGGGCTGGAATTGGCACTCATGTGCGATCTACGGGTGGCGGCACAAGACGCGAAGTTCGGCATTCCCATCCAGAAGATCGGGGTCACCATGCCCTATCCGGAACTGGGCATGCTGACGCGAATTCTCGGCCGGCCGGTGATGCTGGAAATGCTGCTCTTGGGCGAACTCAACGATGCCGATTGGGCGTTGGGCCACGAAATCGTGCATCGGCTGGCCGCCGATCCCCTAGCCGAGGCCATGGATATGGCGCGTACGATCGCTTCCGGATCGCCCGTCTCGCATCGCAATCACAAGCGCTTCACGCGGCGGGTCCTCGAACCCGAACCACTCTCGGATGAGGAATTGCGCGAAGGCTACGCTTCGGTCGAAAGCGCGGATTACAGGGAAGGCATCGCCGCCTTCCTCGCGCGCCGCAAGCCGGAATTCAAAGGCCAATGAGCGAGCGAAGGCTCGAACAGGGAACGCGAATGAACATGCGAGTTCCGATTGTTTCCAAGGGCGAGTATCGAGTGTCATGGCGCGGCCAGCTTGCTGGCCGGTCTTGCCCTGTTGCTGTCGGCCTCAGTCATTCTCGGTAACTACCTTTGGGAGACCCGTTTCGACCTTTCCCCCACCCATCCCGCGAAGGGCAGCACCAACAGCATTGACAGCCAGGAACCGGTAACGGTCACACTACACGAATTCTCGTCGGAGACGAGAACGACGGGAAAGAGCATCTCATTCACCTTTCCCAAGAACTACTACCTTTGGGCCATCAATGCAGCGGGTGGTTCGCAATTGAATGTTGTTCTCGATTTGGATCGGCATTCCCTCGAGCCGTTGCGCCCCGTATGGCTCCGAGTCCTCTACGACATTGGGCCAGGAATCGGAAAGAAAGAACGCTTGCGGGCCATAATGAAGCACGGCCTCGAGCTATCCATTCACTCCAGCAACAATCCACCGACTGGATTCACGACATTGTTCGTCGCAAGTATCTTGCTGCAAGAGCATCCGACCCGGCACCGCCTAGAGATTTGTGACTTTACTTATTTGATGCCCAAGATGTATCGCCGTTCAAGCGGCGTCCCCGACAACGTCGGGCATCCGATTACTCGATCCTCGATCAAAATTTTGGATTCGCCGGATTCCCCTCTATGGAGCCTCTGAATAAATTGAAGTTTGAAGATTTAAGGCTGATTTTTGTGACTTTTCTGCTTGTGCGTGGTGTGTATTTGGCTTGATCGGCGCTCTTTTGCGCCGAGATCGCGGTATTCGGGCGCGGCTCGGGCGTCA